>NZ_JACJDT010000050.1:0-36132 GCF_014163675.1 Pseudoalteromonas sp. SR44-5 | reverse complement strand
AATAAAGCGCTAACTGCGTTATAATTTTTTCAAGTAGAACAACTACATGTCAAAATTTACGCCTTGTTATCACTGTATTTATCTGTCGCTATAAATGGTCAGTAACTTAACACGATTGGTATAATAAACAGGAGGAGCTAATCGAGGTGAGAGTCTGTGCTAATTGCAGACCACAAAAAGCAAAAAACCAGTAACATCGCTGTTACTGGTTTTTATAAGATGGTGCGGTTGGGGGGACTTGAACCCCCACGCCCGAAAGCACTACCCCCTCAAGGTAGCGTGTCTACCAATTCCACCACAACCGCATTGTTAAAGCTTTCGCTTTAGGTGTTAAACATATGATTTATTTGAGGATGATAAATCGTTTAACGATACTTTTAATAAGTATTAATTTGGTACGTCAGATTTCTCTTTCGTTGATGTTACTGGAACATCATCAGCTGCAGGAGCAATTGTTTCAACTGCTGGTGCTGCTTCTAGGTTTTCCCACTCATCAGTCTTTTTTATCTGACCTGCAGTTAAGTTACCTAGTACAATACTTAGCACAAAGAAAACACTGGCTAAGATTGTAGTTGTTTTTGTCATAAAGTTACCTGCACCTGACGAACCGAAAACGGTTGCAGAGGCACCAGCACCAAATGATGAACCCATGTCTGCGCCTTTACCTTGTTGAATTAAAACCATACCAACAAGCGCTAAAGCAACAACTAAATAAACTACTAATAAAATTTCGTACATCTTATACGGTCCCTTTTGCACTTTCGCAGATTGCAGTAAATAACTCTGCTTTTAGACTAGCGCCACCAATCAGGCCGCCGTCTATATCTGGTTGTGCAAATAATAATTCGCTATTTTTTTCATTTACGCTGCCACCATAAAGAATGGTCAGCCCTTGTGCTAAATCACTACTGTTAGCAGCAATTTTATCACGGATAAATTTGTGCACATGTTGTGCTTGTTCAGGCGATGCAGTCTTACCTGTGCCAATGGCCCAAACGGGCTCGTATGCTATCACAGAATCTTTCAGTGCTGCTAGACCTAATTTATCAATTACTGCATCAATTTGTGCAGCAACGACTAATTCAGTTTGACCTTGTTCGCGTTGCTGTTCACTTTCACCAACACATAAGATAGGTGTTAAACCCACTTGTTGTGCACGAGCAAACTTAGCTGCAACAGTGTCATTACTTTCGCCGTAGATACTACGACGTTCAGAGTGACCAACTAAGGTATATTGGCAACCTATATCTTTAATTAATTGCGCATCAACTTCACCAGTAAATGCACCCGGTTCATTTTCAGAAACCGTTTGTGCCCCAGTTGTTACACCTGTTGCTGTTAGCATAGGTAACAATGGGTAAGGTGGAAATACCACAACGTCTATCTGATCTGATTTTACGTTGTTGATAGCGTCAGATAATTGCTGTACTAACTCTTTCGAGCCGTTCATTTTCCAATTGCCTGCGACCATTGGCTTGCGTATTGCCATTTTTCCACTCCACATTAGAAAGCGGGCGAGATAGTAACTCGACTCGCCCAAAGTTACAAGAGGTTATTGTTCTTAATCAGTTTGTTTGCTCATAGATTCGACAACTGCAGCAATTTTTTGTGCACTATCAAGGACTATTTTCTCTTCTTCGGCTTCTACCATCACGCGAACAACCGGCTCAGTGCCAGATTTACGTAATAACACACGGCCTTTACCAGCAAGTTGTTTTTCAACATCAGCAACCGCAGCAATAACCTCTGGTGCAAGTGTTGGATCTGTGCCCGCTTTATAGCGCACATTAATCATCTTCATCGGGTATTTAACAAACCCTGCGCCAAGATCTTTTAGCGTACGATTTTGCGCCACCATAGCAGCCAAAACTTGTAGGCTTGAAATGATGCCATCACCGGTGCTGATCAAATCCAGATTCAATACATGCCCTGAGCTTTCACCGCCGATTTTCCAGCCTTTTTCTTGTAGTAATTCCATTACATAACGGTCACCCACTTTACTGCGAGCAAACTCAATACCTTTCGCTTTAAGCGCGTTTTCAAGACCCATATTAGACATTACCGTGCCAACAACACCACCGCCTAACATGTCATCATTGGCAGCTTGGCAGGCAATAATATAAACAATATCATCACCATCAAAGACACGGCCATTGTGATCAACCATCATTACACGGTCGCCATCACCATCATAGGCAATGCCGACATCAGCATTATGTTCTAATACTTTGCGTTTTAATGCATCAACATGGGTCGCACCGCATTCTAGGTTGATGTTTACACCATTTGGCTCGCAAGCATGGCTAATTATCTGCGCGCCTAATTCACGCATTACTGATGGTGCGATATGATAAGTTGCACCATTGGCACAATCTAATACAATCTTTAAACCTTCTAACGACAGGCCTTGTGGGAATTGGCTTTTACAAAACTCAATATAACGGCCATCAGCGCTTTCTAAACGGCGGGCTTTACCTAGCTTATCAGATGCTACACAGGTCATTGGTTCATCAAGCATTGCTTCAATTTGTAGCTCAACTTCATCAGCTAACTTCAAACCTCGGCCACAAAAAAACTTAATGCCGTTGTCATGATATGGGTTATGAGATGCACTGATCACAATTCCAGCTTCAGCACGAAATGTTTGCGTTAAATATGCAACGGCTGGCGTCGGCATCGGGCCAAGTAATACCACATCGATACCTGCGGCGATCAAACCCGCTTCAAGTGATGTCTCTAACATATAACCAGAAATGCGAGTATCTTTACCAATAATGACTTTCTTAGTGCCATTTTTTGATAGTACCTTGCCTGCAGCCCAACCTAATTTAAGTGCAAATTCTGGTGTAATTGGGTATTCACCCACCATGCCACGTACACCATCGGTGCCAAAATACTTTCTTTCTTTCATTTTTAAATTCCTTGTTCGCAAGCTTGCCACACGCCAAGCACATCTGCGGTTTCTTTTACATCATGTACACGAATAATTTTTGCGCCATTTTGCGCAGCAATTAATGCCCCTGCTAAACTGCCAGCAAGGCGCTCGTTTGTTTGTCTATTTAATAAGTTGCCAATCATTGATTTGCGCGATAGTCCTGCTAAAACAGGTAAACCAAAGTGGTTAAATTCATTAAACCGCGCCAGTAATTGGTAGTTGTGACTGAGGGTTTTACCAAAGCCAAACCCGGGGTCTAAAATAAGTTGCTGGCGCTGAATACCCGCTGTTTCACAGGCATTGATCCGCTGTACAAAAAAATCATTTATATCACTGAATAAATCATCGTAATGTGGAGAGTTTTGCATACTTCGAGGTTGGCCTTGCATGTGCATTAAACACACCGCAACGTCTGGATACTGAGCAACTGTTGCCAGTGCGTTTGGCTCTTGTAAAGCACGCACATCATTAACAATATCAGCACCAGCTAGAATAGCTTGACGCATTACTTCACTTTTACTGGTATCAATCGAAATGATGCAATCATTAACGGCGCTATCACTGTGGGCACGAATTGCCTCGATTGCGGGTATTACTCTGGCTAATTCATCCTCAAGGCTAACATCAGGCGCACCAGGACGTGTTGATTCGCCACCAATATCTAATATGGTAGCACCATCTGCGAGTAACTTTTGAGCTTGTATGACAGCGCTGTCTGTTTGATAGTAGCGCCCACCATCTGAAAAAGAGTCAGGAGTGACATTCAAGATCCCCATTATAACTGGGGTGTCGAGGTGTAAACTGCGACCTCTAGGTAACTTAACTGTGGTCATCTATCACCTTCAATACATCCATTGCATTGATATATATACTTTATTTAACCAGTTACAAAAAAGCCCCGACAATCGGGGCTTTTCGTTTAGCTATTTTAACTGTTATTCAGCTTTATCATCAAGATTTGTTTCATCTTTTTGAGCTGGCTTGTCGTCTTTTTCAGCAACTGGCTCTGCTTTGCTCTCTTCAACTGCTGGTTTTTTATCAGCAGTATCACGGCGGTCATGCGCATCACGTGGTTCACGTACAGGCTGACGTGCCATTAGATCATCAATTTGCTTAGCATCAATCGTTTCATATTTCATTAATGCATCTTTCATTGAATGCAGAATATCAATATGATCTTTCAAGATTTGCTCAGCGCGTTGATAGTTGCGATCTGAGAACAAACGAACTTCAGCATCAATTACTTTTGCCGTTTCATCCGACATGCTCATGGCACGACCACCGCCGCCACCCATGTACATCTCATTTTGATCTTCAGCGTATAGTAATGGCCCTAATTTTTCACTTAGGCCCCACTGTGTAACCATTTTGCGCGCAATGTCAGTAGCACGTTCAATATCGTTACTAGCACCGGTAGTTACTTTATCTTCACCATAAATCAGTGCTTCAGCAATTCGGCCACCATATAAGCTTGAAATCATAGATTCCAATAGCTCTTTAGAGTGACTAACACGGTCTTGCTCTGGTAAATACATCGTTACACCAAGGGCACGGCCACGTGGAATAATCGATACTTTATAAACAGGATCGTGCTCTGGTACGATGCGGCCAACAATTGCATGTCCGGCTTCATGATACGCAGTCATTTCTTTTTCTTTCTCGCTCATCACCATGGTCTTGCGCTCTGCGCCCATCATGATTTTATCTTTAGCAGCATCAAATTCAGCCATGCTAACAACACGTTTATTACCACGTGCAGCATATAGAGCCGCTTCATTGACTAAGTTTGCTAAATCAGCACCAGAAAATCCAGGTGTACCACGCGCAATAACAGAAGCTTCTACGTTATCGCCTAATGGCACTTTTCGCATATGTACTTTAAGGATCTGTTCACGGCCACGGATATCAGGTAAGCCAACCACTACTTGACGGTCAAAACGACCAGGACGAAGTAATGCTGGATCAAGTACATCTGGGCGGTTAGTCGCGGCAATAACGATAATACCTTCATTGCCTTCAAAGCCATCCATCTCTACTAGCATTTGGTTAAGTGTTTGCTCACGCTCATCGTGACCACCACCCATACCTGCGCCACGTTTACGGCCTACGGCATCAATTTCATCGATAAAGATGATACATGGCGCTGCTTTTTTCGCTTGTTCAAACATATCTCGAACACGCGAAGCACCCACACCAACAAACATCTCAACAAAGTCTGAACCTGAAATCGTAAAGAATGGTACTTTTGCTTCACCAGCAACGGCCTTAGCAAGTAAGGTTTTACCCGTACCTGGAGGACCAACCATTAATACGCCTTTAGGAATACTACCGCCAAGTTTTTGGAATTTAGATGGATCACGTAAGAAATCAACAAGCTCTGTTAGATCGTCTTTAGCTTCATCACAACCGGCAACATCTGCGAAAGTGGTTTTAATTTGGTCTTCACTCATTAAGCGTGCTTTACTCTTGCCAAACGACATAGCACCTTTGCCACCGCCGCCTTGCATTTGACGCATGAAGAAAATCCATACCCCAATTAGTAATAACATTGGGAACCATGAAATTAAGATGCTCGCTAAGAATGATTGCTCTTCTGGCTTCACACCTTTTACATTCACATCACTTTTTAATAAGTCATTAAGAATGTCTTTATCATAAATAGGCATGATCGTTTGAAAGCGATCGCCATTGGTTTTAGTGCCAGTAATTGTGCCACTGGTACTTTCGATTGCCACTTCTTGTATAGCGCCACTTCGGGCATCTTTTACAAATTGACTGTAACTAGTTTGACGGTCTGTTTGATCGCCACCATTAAAGCTCTGAAATACTGACATTAGCACAACTGCAATGACCAGCCAGAGTATTAGATTTTTCGCCATATCGCTCAAGGGGTTAACCTCTTGTATCCAATTAATTTAAATTCAACTAAACGCCTGACAACTGTACTACAGTTTGTAGCCTGTCGCTACTATATATACTTCACGTGATCGCGCACGTGAGGCGTCGGGTTTACGGATTTTTACAGTTTTAAAGCTATCACGCACTGTTTTTAAGAATTCATCAAAGCCTTCACCTTGGAATACTTTAACAACAAATGCACCATTTTTCTTTAAAACTTGGCTACACATATCTAATGCTAATTCCACTAAATACATGCTTCCAGCTTGGTCAACGGAGCTATTACCACTCATGTTTGGTGCCATATCAGAGAGCACCACATCAACATTTTTACCATTAATGCGATTTAATAACGCATCTAAAACAGCTTCTTCTCGGAAATCTCCTTGCAAAAAATCAACGCCGGCCAATGAATCCATAGGTAATATATCACAAGCGATCACCTGCCCTTTATCGCCTACTTTTTCTGCTAAATACTGTGACCAGCTTCCCGGCGCAGCTCCCAAATCAACAACAGTCATGGCTGGGCGTAGTAATTTATCTTTATTTTGGATCTCGTCGAGTTTAAAAATCGCACGAGAGCGCCAACCTTTCTTTTGTGCCTCGTGAACATAAGGATCATCAAAATGTTCCTTCAACCATCGCTGTGAACTGGCCGAAAGTTTCTTATTCGTCATAAATTAACACGCAACTAATTAGTAATATTCTCTAGATGGCGTTAGAATACCCTTAATTCAAGCCATATTCAGCAAAATTTGTAACAACATGAAATTATCGAACAAACAAAAGCAGTTTTTAAAAGGTCAAGCACACTCTCTAAAACCAGTTGTACTTCTTGGTTCTAACGGTTTAACTGAAGGTGTATTAGTTGAAATTCAAAGCGCTCTAGAAATCCACGAACTTATTAAAGTAAAAGTACCTACTGATGATCGTGAGACTAAAGCACTGATTTTTGAAGCTATTATTCGTGAAACCGGTGCTGAGAAATTACAGTCAATCGGCCACACCCTTGTGCTTTATCGCCAAAGCGAAGAAAAGAAGATCCAATTACCACGTAATTAATTTTCTATTCCGCTATAAAAAAACCAGCAATTGCTGGTTTTTTTATATCTGCGACGCAACTGCAATAAATTGTAAATAAATATATTACATTGCTCAAAAATTCATCTTCATATCACTCAACTGATAACCTTGCGCTTCGCTTTGTAAGATAAAATAGCGGTTAAATTCAGTTTCAGGCATCTTTTCAACATCTATTTGCGCTATTAATTTTGCCAATTCTGCCGTGGTATTACTATGGCCTACAATCACCACTACGCCATCTTGCGCTAAAACAGTGTGTTTAAATGCGGCTAAGTCACGAGGGTCGTAGCTTTGAATTGTAATATTAAAATGTTCAGCAATAGGAGTTGCGGTCTCGATAGTGCGATTATAGTCCGTACTAAAAACTGCTGTTGGCTGGACTTTACTAAGCAGACTCACTAACTGCTGCGCCCGTTGCTTGCCGGCATCCGTAAGATGGGGATCGTTGCCTGTTAATTTTTCACTATGGCGAAACAAAAAAATACTTTGCGGTGCTGCTGTTAAATTCGCAGTAAACAGTAATATTACGCTCGCTAAAATATAGTTCATTTGTCTTCCTCTTTATACATTGCTAGTTGTTGTGAGCGTTTGAATAGCAACACACGATCAATAAACTCTGTCGTTAATTCATTAATGATACCGGTTTCGGCGTTAAGGATCAGACTGAAACCTATGTTTAAGTGCGGTATTACTACAAGGTCACTGCGATATCCTTGCACCCAGCCGCTATGATAGTAAATGGTTTCATTATCATATTCGTAAACCCGCCAGCCTAAGCCATAATAGGCCTCGCTAAGGTGCTTTTTCCACACTCGACGCCGTAACTCTTTTTTTGTATGCGTATAAGGACGAGTTTGACTGGCTAGCACTGCACTGGATAATACCGTTGGGTAATATCCTAACTGCGCTTTTAACCAAATAGCCATATCACTGGCACTAGCATTAACGCCGGCTGCGGGAAGTACCTTGTAATAATTTTTTTTCAATTTTGCGGTATGCCAGCGTTTGCGCCCTCTTACATGGGGATGAGCATAATTATCATCTGTTACCATCGCGGTATAACCCAGGCTTGCATCATTCATATTTAATGGTGAAAATATAAATTCACTCATCCACCGAGAGTAATCCAATTTAGTACTGCTTTTGATCACTTCAGCAATTAAGCTAAACATCACATTTTGATAGCCATAGCACTGCCCTGGTTGGCAGATAGGTTCAACACTCAACAACTTTTGCACTATATCAGGGTAACTCATTCTTGATTCAATCAAGTTATCATACGCATTAGGTACTAAACCGCTGGAGTGACTGAGTAAGTGAAAAACTTTTAAATTATTTTTGTAATCCGTATTGGCGAAGGCTGGAATAAATTTACTGACAGGGTCGTCTAAAGCAAACTTCCCCTCATTGGCTAACTTTGCACTGAGTGAGCCTGCAAACGTTTTAGATACCGATGCTAAGCGAAACCGAGTATGGGCATTGACTGCTAAGCCCTTATTTAGCTTTGTTACCCCAAACCCTTGTATATGCGTATCATCAGGGCCATTAACTATCGACAACGCAGCCCCTGGGATCCCTTTGCTTTTTAATTTATGTTCGAGATGTTGTGTATAATCATTGACAAATTCTTGCCACTGTTGCTTGCTGGCATGAACCTGCGATTGAAATAAAACTAACGTGATAACGAAAAAAAAGGAGTTGATTAACGACACAAAAGGCTTCATTTTTTATTATTTTTATCTAGATTAAGACATTCTTAGCTTTATAATACCATGAAGTTTTATTAAGACTAACGTACAATATTCCGATTATCGAGCTTTCAAAGGGTTTTAAAGTGTTCATACGTTATTTATCAATAGTTTTTTTTACTTTCATTACAACGGCCTGTGTCACTGCGCCGCCACCTGCTGCGCCTTTAGAAATGCCACTCAAACCGCAATTAAAAAGCCAAAGCTATCAAGTAGCCTATGAAACTGAACATGCTTCACCGAAAGTAAAATCAGTACAATTACCAGCGCATAAAATTACTCGTAACCAAACTGTGCAAGTTATTGCCGATAAAGCAAGTGTCACGGATACCCTATTTAAACAAATAACTGATGCATTAACGACTATGAACTTACGTGTCGTTGATCAAGGCAATAGTGATTATACCCTAGCTATACACCAGCTAGAGCTCAACTTTATTGAAGATACTGAATATCAAATACAACCACCGAATAAAGCGTATCCTTTATTTGCGCAAATAACACAACTGTATCCGATCCAACAATGCTCAACCATCAATGCAGAGGTTAGCATGCGCCTGATCCATCGTGCATCAGGTGATGTAGTGTGGTTTGGAAAATCCTCAATCGACAGTGCAAGCTTCCACCGCGAACCACTTATTTACAGCTTCAGTGATGAACAAGTGATCAGTAATGAGCTTGAAGTAGCCACTTTTATCCATCAACAAAATACTGAGCAAGCACGTCTTGCCCGTGCCAATCAAGAAGTCAGTATACCAAGCTATAAAACCATTTCTAAAATGACCAGTTTAGCTAAACTTCAAGGACCGTGTAATCGCACTGAAGTGAGTGCTCTAACACCGATGATGCACTATTATCTGAGTAGTATTTTGATCGATAAAATTAAAGTACACTAAGTTCATGTCTGCAGAATGACTACTGGCTACAATTTTTTACAGATCAAAGGAACTCTTTGACAATATAATACACTTAACAACTGCTTAATTTATTTGGATCATGGATGCAACGTAAACAACACACTCTACAGAAACTACTGTTATTACTGATCAGTGTGGGTTTATGGAGCACCTCTAGCA
This sequence comes from Pseudoalteromonas sp. SR44-5, assembly GCF_014163675.1. Lineage (NCBI taxonomy): Bacteria > Pseudomonadati > Pseudomonadota > Gammaproteobacteria > Alteromonadales > Pseudoalteromonadaceae > Pseudoalteromonas > Pseudoalteromonas sp. SR44-5. The sequence goes on along the minus strand of NZ_JACJDT010000050.1, from coordinate 26,392 downwards.
ATGCCAGCAATCGCTATTATGCTGATAATACCTTAGAGCCTACCTCAGGCTTTGCTTGGGATTGGAGCGCGGGTGCGGGCTATTATGTTGAAGATTCTTATTTAGTTGGAATGGATTCTTACAGTGACGGCCTAGAACTTGATATTAACCTTGCTATTTCTTACGAACGCTTTTATTTAGATATTGATCATAGCCAACTCAGTGGCGGCATTATTATTGGTTATAGCATCATCAATAAGTATGATTGGGATCTTGATATTCTTGGCACTAATATGCAAGCTGGGTTTGATGAAACAGGACTCGACTTTTATAGCAGTGGAGTGGTGTCAGAACTTAAAGGAATACGAAGCCGAAAAAGTGACTTTGATACTGGCTTACGCCTTACCCGCCGCTTTGAAAACTCACAAATCTCTTTTGAATACTTACATGACATTTCCAGTGCTCATAATGGCTGGGTTGTAAATAGCTTTTTTAGTCATATTTTACCATGGAAAAACTGGGAGTTTCGCACCGGTGTTGGTATCAGCGCTTACTCAGCTGATTTCACCAATTACTATTTTGGCATTACAACAGAGGAAGCCACCGCTACTCGTGCGGTCTATCAAACAGACACCGCAATGAGTATGATTTTTGAATTCCACGCCGAGTACCCACTCAATCAACACTGGGTATTTTTAGGTGGCTGGCTATCTACCTGGTTTTCAAATGAAATTTCCAACAGTCCCATTGTATCTCAGGATTATCAGCATAAAGCCATGGTAGGCGTGCGCTATGTATTTTAAAACCACAGTAATTTTATTACTGTTACTTAACACAAAGCCGTTATTGGCCGATGGCGAAGAACCGCACGACAGTAGTTTAATTGCATTGCCCGATACCTGTGTTGCACTGCGAGAAGGACGCAGCTGCTATGCTGATATTGAGTTAAGCTGGCAACAAACTAGCATCGGTAATTACTGTTTACGTGATGCAACATCGAAGCATATTATGCAATGCTGGCTTAGACAAAATAGCGGGAAGTTAAATTATGCTTTTGATTCTGTTGAAAGCATTTCATTTGAGTTAATAAACAGCGATACCGGTAAGATCATTGCATCAACACAAGTACAGTTGCAATGGGTGTATCAAAATCGCCAAAAGAAACGCCGCTGGCGGCTTTTTTAAAACGAGATAAAGCATGAATAATTACGGCACAATATTACTTGTTGAAGATGACGGCTCTTTAGCCCAGTGGGTGGCAGAGTATTTAACTGAGCAAGGCTACACAACTCATATTTGTGAGCGAGGCGACCAAGTTGTCAGTCATGTAAAAGAGCTCAAGCCTGACTTAATTTTACTCGACATTATGCTCCCCGGCCAAGACGGTATTAGTGTCTGTCGTGAACTACGTCAATTTTACCAAAGCCCTATTATTATGCTAACCGCTCGAGACGAAGAAATGGACGAAGTGATTGGTCTTGAAGTCGGTGCCAGTGATTATATAATGAAACCGGTCAGGCCGCGTGCATTACTAGCGCGGATCAAAGCGGCGCTGCGCGCCAATAACGATAATTCGGAGTCGCAAGCGGATGATACCATTATTCAGGTAGGCTCTTTAAAAATTGATACACAATCTCGCAATGTTTTTATTAATGATATTGATCAAGGGGTATCCAGCGCTGAGTACTTATTACTGCATTATTTAGCCTGTAACGCAGGGCAAGTTGTGTCGCGAGATGCTGTATTCAAAGCAACCAAGGGCCGTGAATATGATGGCCTTGATCGCAGTGTCGATGTGCTCATTTCTGCGCTGCGTAAAAAATTTAATGATGATCCCCAGCAACCTGAAAAAATTAAAACAATTTGGGGGCGAGGCTATTTACTCGTCGCAAGCGCTTGGTGATCGCCGCTAAGGTATACTGGCGAACGCTATGAAAAAGTTTTATCTTTCCTTATTAGCCAGTGCCCTGCTCTCGATTGTGATATTAGGTTGGTTAATTGATGCTTTTAGTCAGCAAACTCATACCTCGCAGGATGAGTTTGGCTTTCAAAGTAAACTTTTAATGGGCTTCAGCCAGCAAATTGCCAGCCAACCCTTCATGCAAAGAGCAGACTACACCGCCTTACTTGCACAACAGTTTTCGTTGGGATTAAGTTATCGAGCCACGCAATCTTTAGCGCTGCCACCATCACTGCTGGAAGAGATCAATGCTGAAGGCGGACTGATTTTAGAAGATCAAGAAGGGTATTACCTACTCTACAGTAATGATTTGCTTGCGCCTTTTCATCTTAAATTACGTTTAGAAAAACCCCACGAACAAGATCAACAAAATGATATGTTACTTACCTTAATGTTTTACGCTGGGTTATGTGTGTTTATGGGGTTTATTATTGCACCATTAGCTAAACGACTAGGCGTGGTTAATGACGCAGCTAAAAAGTTTGCCAGTGGCGACTTACATGCTCGCATTCGGGTATCCCATTTCACTTACATTAAAGATGTTGAGCTTACTTTTAACCGCATGGCAAGCCAGATCGAAAAATTACTCGATGAAAATAAACTGATGGCCTCGAGTTTATCTCATGATATACGCACCCCCATTGCCTGCCTACGATTTGGCTTAGATGCGGCACTAGATAGTCATAGCGAAGAAAAAATAAAACATTATTTAAATCGTATGGAAGCTGATTTAGACCAAATGGAATCAATGTTGAAAAGTTATTTAGCATTTGCCACGCTTGAGCAAAAAGCCAACCAACTGACCTACTCACACACTGAGTTAAACAGCTACCTAAGCACCCTAATACAACAACTAGAGCCTAAGTTAGTACAGCAACAACTTGATTTACAACTTATCTGTCATGATAATTCTCATATTTATGCAGATTTACACTGGTTAGCACGCGCAATCACTAATCTGCTTAGCAATGCCTGTGACTTTGCCAAACAAAAAATTATTCTCACAGCATCAATGAAAGAGCAAACACTGATAATCACTGTTGAGGATGATGGTCCAGGTATCGAAGAGCAAAATTGGCACAAAGTTTTTAGTCCTTTTTTTCAAGAACAGAGTCATCGCAATCGAGCCGATCAAAGTTATGGCCTAGGACTTGCCATAGTAGCTAAAGTAGCTGATTGGCATCATGGCAGTGTAAGCGTAAATCGCAGTAAGCAGCTAGCGGGTGCATGCTTTACCCTTAAAATACATAACCCAGAACAATTGTAACTTTTATGTTACAGTTTACATTATCATAAATCACCTCATTATGATTAGATAACAACAACTTAAATTATAAATGTTAACAGCATTGGCATTCTAAGTTTTGTAAATACAGTCAGGCGTTAATTCTTCACGGCTGCAGTTAAAAATAAGAGCTTTTTATTTTTTAACATTTACAGTAGATTGTCAGCGCCGTCACTATATAGAGAAGAAAAAATAATTATGAGCGCAGTCAGAGGGGAGTTTAGCTCCCGTTTTGGATTCATTATGGCCGCAGCAGGATCTGCAGTAGGTCTTGGTAATATCTGGGGTTTCCCAACACAGACAGCCAGCAATGGAGGCGCGGCCTTTTTAATTGCTTACCTTGTATTAGCATTTTGTTTAGCTTACCCAGCACTGATGGCAGAGCTAACAATTGGTCGCCATGGTCAAGCCAATGCGGTTAGTTCATTGCGGAAAATTTCAAATAACCCGCTCCAAAAACGTTTTGCGTTTGTGGTCGGTTTTGGCGGTATCATATGTGCCGGACTGATCCTCAGCTTTTATGCCATTGTCGCCGGTTGGATGATCAGTGCCACTCTAGAGCCCATTGCGACTTTAGTGGGCAGTGAGAGCTCTTCAACTTGGTTGAGTGAGCAGTCAATCTCTAGAAACCTTATATTTACTGCTGGATTTATTATTCTTACTGTCGCAATCATTAGCCGCGGAGTAGAAAATGGCATTGAAAAATGGTCAAAACGCCTAATGCCCGCATTGCTGACTATTTTATTTGCACTGATTGTTTATGTGATGATGCAAGAAGGCGCTATGACAGGCCTAAAAGCCTACTTAGTGCCTGATTTCAGCTCTATTTTAGACCCTGAATTACTTGTTAGTGCACTGGGACAAGCGTTCTTTTCGTTGTCATTAGGCACTAGTGTGATGATCATTTATGGCTCTTACATTAGTAAAAAAGAAAATTTAGTTTCACTTGGCGCCTACGTTACCCTGATTGATGTGTTTATTGCTTTTGTTGCTGGGTTACTAATTATCCCTGCGATGTACGTTGCGCAGGCACAAGGGGTGGAAATATTCTCAGCTACTGGAGAGTTGCTTTCTGAAGACACTTTAGTATTTCAAGTATTACCCGCTCTTTTTGATGGCATGGGCACCATTGGCTTATTCGTTGGCTTTGCCTTTTTTGCATTGATGAGTATAGCTGCTCTGACATCATCTATTTCAATGCTTGAAGCACCGGTTTCGTATGCTGTAGAGCGCTTTGATCTTGGCCGTGTAAAAGCCACCTGGTTAATAGGAACGATTATAGCATTGGTGAGCTTTACAATAGTTCTGAACTTTAATGCGCTGTTTGGTTTAGTTATTGCGCTCACAACTAAATTTGGTCAACCTATTCTTGGTTTAATGTGTTGCTTGTTTGTCGGCTGGATTTGGTATCGCAACTCACTATTAAACGAAATACAACAAGGCTGCCCAGAAGTTGCTACCAGCCTATTTTGGAAAATATGGCCATGGTATATTAAATTCATTTGCCCAATTGCAATTGGTTTAGTGTTTGTCAGCTCACTATTAGGCTAACTCAAAAAACCGCTCTTTACACTGAGCGGTTTTTTAAAATCATATCTTGATGTGCAATATTATCTTCTAAATAAGGCTCGCCAATACATTGAAAACCCAGCGACTGATAAAACGCGAGTAAATAGGTTTGCGCGCCAATGTATATATCCTTGTTCGGCCAGTGCGTAAAGCAACACTGGATCGCCTCTTTAACCAATAACGCTGCTAACCCCTTACCTCGTTGTGATTTTTCAACCAGCACGCGGCCAATAGCGCTGTACTGCTCATTTTTCTCATAACAGCGTGCGTATGCAGCTAATTGTTCAGCCTCGAGCCAATAGAGATGCTGAGTTGTTACAGTGCAATCAATATCGTCTAATTCAGGGTATGGGCATTGCTGCTCGACTACAAATACATCGACCCGCGTGCGCATGATAGTAAACAGTACCTGCGCAGACAGTTGAGAAAATGGTTTTGTTGTTAATTGCATAAAAACTCCTAACATAAAAAAGCCCAGTCAATGCAGGGCTATTTACTAAGCTTAGCTAACTAACCGAGCTCTGGATAGCTAGGCAAGCAAACGTTCTAATTGATCACATAAATGCGAAAGATTAACGTGATCATGTTCAATCGTCAGGTCAACATAGCCATCGCCACGAAAACCACGATCAAGCTCAATTAAAACATGAGTTTTATGCGCTTCAGGCACAAACGATAGTTCAATCTCTTGAATACCGAACAAGCTACGGCTATTTGGTTTATATTCCAGCTCTTGATAACAACCTGAGACAGAGTTAAACGTACTAGCGCGTAAGAAGCCCTTTTCAACATCCGCTTTTACCAAGCTAAAACCCAGTTTATCCATCGCTTGCATAAAAGTAGTTACGGCATCATTTGGATAAATATGAAGATGATCTTTATCCGTAGGATCAAGTGCTAAATCAATATCTAAACCTGTTTCAAGCCAAACATGTGATTGGTTATAACCGGCGTTGATTTCGGTGATCGGTGTTTCTGAATGTAAGCGCGCTTCAAACGGAATGTGTTTTTGCTGACCCGGTTCAATTGTACCAATATCGGTTATACGCCACTTATCAATAATATGATTGGTAAAATAAGCACCGTCTTCACCTTCCACTTTTACGCGCGTCATTAATGCTAAATCAAGACCTGTTATTGCTTGGCTAACATCCCCTGCGGTGATCACTATTTGGGCATTAAATAGTTGCCCAGGTTGTAAATGCTCAGTTTCAAGCACGGTATCTACTGTTGCTGCACCAATACCGACTGATGCAAGAATTTTTTTAAACATCTATTTCTCCTTAAGCTTAATTCACCTAAACCTGAATCACGCTTAAATTCCTTTGTTACTGCATCTTAACCATATTTAAAAGCTGCTGTCAGTGAAAAAATAACTATTTTTTATGTTTTTAGCAGAATACCTAACTAAACGAGTGTTTTTCATACGCAGGTATACCCTTATACGCACAATTTATATGCATAATATGCAGGAATGATTTTCAAAAATGCTGATATTTCGCTACACTAGGTAACCAAATGAAGTGATATTAAGAATTATGGAACTATTATATTTTGCTGTCGCATTTGTGTGTGGCTTTGCCGTGTACCAACTTAAACTTCCTCCGCTAATCGGTTTTTTGATTGCTGGCTTTGTACTGAACTTATCTGGCTTTAAAACCACTGAGCTACTTAATACGATTGCTAATTTAGGGATCACGTTATTACTATTTAGTATTGGTCTGAAACTAAAAGTTAGCCATCTTATTAAGCCACAAGTTTGGGCCCCTGCCTCTTTACATATTATTATTAGTAGCGCTATTTTTTGCAGTTTGATGCTGTTCTTAGGCGCACTTTCGTTGCCATTATTTGCAGACCTAAGTTGGCAAAGTGCGTTGCTTGTTGGTTTTGCTTTTAGCTTTTCTAGCACAGTTTTTGCTGTAAAAGTACTTGAAGAACGTGGCGAAATGGCCAGCCTTCACGGCAAAATAGCCATTGGTATTTTGGTTATGCAAGATATCTTTGCAGTGATATTTTTAGCCATCAGCACAGGTAAAATCCCCAACGGTTGGGCTTTTGCGCTATTAGTTGCCTTGCCATTATTACGCCCAGTCATGTTTTGGGTGTTAAATCGTTCTAAACATGGTGAGCTATTACCTTTGTTTGGCTTTTTCTTTGCACTTGTCGTTGGCTATCATGCATTTGAATTTGCAGGCTTGAAAGGTGATTTAGGCGCGTTGATCATCGGTATGATCTTTGCTCCTCATAAAAAAGCCAGTGAGCTTGCAAAATCACTACTTAATTTAAAAGAAATTTTATTAGTTGGGTTTTTCTTAACAATTGGTTTAGGTGCTGATCTGACGCTCAACTCATTACTTATAGCGCTTATTATTGTATTGGTGCTACCAGTCAAAGTTGCCCTGTATTATGTACTAACGAATGCCTTTAAGTTACGCGCTCGTACTTCTTTATTAAGTGCTTTTAGTCTAGCTAACTACAGCGAATTTGGCTTGATAGTCTGTATGGTTGCTGCCAGTAGCGGGTTAATCACCTCTGAGTGGTTGGCTGTTATGGCTATTGCAGTATCAATGACCTTTATCATTGCATCCCCACTAAATAAACGTTCAAACGAAATTTATGTAAAGATCGAAGCTTGGCTCATGCGTTTTGAAAGCCCTACTCGCTTAGCAGAAGAACTTCCTGTGAACTTAAATGACACCAAGATTGTTATTTTTGGTATGGGTCGTATTGGCACCGGTGCATATGAAACAATTAACATCACTCATCCTGGCGTTGTAGCGGGTATAGATATCAAACCTGAAGTGGTCGAAAAGCATGTTACACGAGGTCGTAAGGCACTCTTGGCAGATGCAACCGATCCAGACTTTTGGCAACGGGTAAATCACTCCCATGTAGAGATGATCATGCTCGCGATGCCGAAACATATGCAGAACATTTTTGCTTTAGAGCAATTGCGTGCTTCGGGTTACCAAGGTCAAGTTACTGCCATTGCTAACTATCCAGATCAGCAAAAAGAATTAGAAGATATGGGCGTTGACTCTACTTATAACTTCTATTTAGAGGCCGGTAGCGGCTTCGCTGAGCATGTAAAACAAAAATTATTTCCATAATATAGAAAGGTTCTCAGTACCACAAAAGGTACTGAGAACTATTTTCATTTAATTTTCATATCCTTATATATAGCCGCCTGAAACAACCCCGCAGAAGTCCCCAAATAAGAGTCAAGCGCATTTACAAAGCTTTACATCCAGATTGGCATTTACCCATGAAAAAAGAGTAAACTGCACTTGTTGAGTAATACGTAAGTATCTATTTTTAGCACAAAAAAAGCCATCTCATGTTTGTGTATACGTATTTATCGGCATTTTGTCTTTTGCTATTAAATAAGGTTTTTAGATGAAAAATAAGTTTGCTACACAGTTTCAGACAGTGGCGGATGATGTAAATAACCCAAAACTGGTTGAACTTCAAAATCGCCTTGATGAAATACAAAGAAATGGAATGACAGCGTTAACAATGCGCGCAGTGCTATTTCAAAAAATGCTCGATATATATCAAGTGCCGGAAAATCATTTCTTGCGTGATAGCGAAACACCAAGCCGCATCGATGATCCGTCAATTATAAACAAACTTAAACAACTTGGATTTACCAAAAAGCATCAATATCAGATCCATTAGTAAATTATGAGGGCCTACTCCCCTCATTAAATAGGCTGTTTCTTGCCCGTCACAGCCTATTTTCTCTCTCTCTTTTGTAATACACTTCACGCATAACCTAGCAAACTAAGTTAACCATGGATCCAGAGCTTTTAAAAATAGCGATTAATACAAAAATGCCATTTGGTAAATATGCAGGCCGCCCTTTGCTGTTATTACCAGAACCATACTTAGTCTGGTTTAAGCAGCAAGGATTTCCTCACGGCACACTCGGTGCTCAATTAGCAATGATGTATGAAGTGAAACTCAATGGCTTGGAGCAGATGCTCATGCCGCTTTTAAAAACACATAAATAAATTAAAAGTAATAAATAATGGAACTTACTTAGCAAAGTGAAGTCTACTCTTTTGCTACTTGTTGATTTTGGTTTTAACCGCAGAAAAGCGCCTATTAGGCGCTTTTTTTTTGAGTATCAATTTAGCCACAGATATAGCAATAGAAAAGGAGTTACTTACCCTGAACTCAGGTTACTTAGGCAAATAGATTGTAAATTTGGCGCCACCTAATTCTGAATTCGATATTGCACAGCTACCTTGGTGCCAAGACACTATTTTTGCCACAATGGCTAAGCCAAGCCCAAAGCCTCCAGTCTTTTTATCGCGGCTTTTATCAAGTCGGGCAAAAGGTTTAAACACTGTATCCCATTGTGATTGTTCAATGCCAGGGCCATCGTCTTCGACCGATAAAATTAACTGCTCAGTATTTTCAACTAAGCTAATTCGCACTTCGTGACGAGCATATTTCAACGCATTGCCTACTAAGTTTTGGATACTGCGGGCGATAAAGTGACTGTCACAAGTGTAACTGCATAAAGCTGGTAATTGCATATTGAGTTTTATTTGCGTAGCAAAATCAAGTTTAGTGACAACACTTTCTACTAGCTGCACTAAGTTACATGTTTGCACCGTAAGATTAGGTTGTTGGCTATCAAGGCGAGCATAATCAAGCATTTCTTTAACTAACGACTCTAACTCCACAATATCTAATTGCATGTTATCGATATATTCAAAGGCTTTTTCGTCAGCTACTTTATCCTCAAGCATTGCCAACGCAAATTTTAAACGTGCCAGTGGCGTTCTAAACTCATGCGATACCGACGATGTAAGTTCTTGTTGAGCGGTTAATAAATGCTGAATACGCTGCTGCATAGCACTTAAGGTGTCGGTAATTGGTAAAAAGAATGATTTCGAGGTGGCGCTCAGCTCAAAGTCTTGTGATCCACCAACGGCTTCACAGGCCAGTCGCAACTTAGCAAAATCACGCCACAGTAAAAAACTCCATAAGCCAACAGGGATCCCAACGACACACAATAATAATAGATAAGGCCAAACGGATGAGAATACTGGCGCAGAAACGGTAATTGGACCCACTTGCAATAATTGCTCATTATCAACAACGATATACCAGATAGCTCGCTGTTGTTGATCAAATAGATAAATATAATTATGTAGGTTAAGTTCTTGTTGTTGTTGTGCGGGCAACATTAGGTCTTGTTTTTGTACTATTTCACTTTGAAAGCGAGTGGCTATTTTAGTAAGTCCTTGCGGGGTTTGCGCTAATAGCCATAGGGATTGACCAAACTCATCATCGAGCGCAATTTGTTGTTGACTGTCTTCATAGGGCCAAAGTTGTTCAATTACCCCACTGACTAAAAACAGGGAAACTATAATATACACATATAAACTTGCAAATAGCTTCCCCATTAATAGTTACATACCCCATGCATCGGAGACAAATAAGTAGCCTTGTCCCCAAACGGTTTTAATACGGTATGGTTTATCGCTGTTATCACCTAATTTTTTACGGATCCGAGATACACGTACATCTACGGTGCGGTCTAATCCATCATATTGGCGACCAATCATGTGTTGATGAACATGTTCACGACTTAGTACTTCACCGGAATTTGAAGCTAATAACCACAGTAATTCAAATTCATGGGAAGTGAGGGTGATTTCGTTATTCTTTAAGCGAACAATACGGCTGGTTTTATCAATACATAAATCGCCAAATTGTAATTCCTCTGGCGCTTTTACTGATGCTTGGCCACGGCGTAATAGCGCATTAATACGGGCAAGCAATACTCTTGGCTCAGCTGGCTTAATAACATAATCATCGGCACCAAGTTCCAAACCAATGACTTGATCAAAGTCTTCACCTTTGGCGGTCAACATTAATATTGGTAAGCTAAATTTATCTCTCACTTGACGACAAACACTAAAGCCATCTTTACCTGGCAGCATTACATCGAGGATCATCAAATCAACCGGATTGTTTTCAAGGTAACTAAACACTTCATCGCCACGGTCTAGCACCGCCACTTCAAGGCCATTATTTTCAAGATAGTCACGGGTTAATTGCTGTAACCCTAAATCATCTTCTACAAGTAAGATCTTTGCCATTTGCAGCTCCAAGATTAAAAAAAGCTCCACGGAGAACGTAATCGGCGCCGAGTTGTTTTAGCGCGAGTGCTCTGTACTTCAATGCGTGTTGTCGCCAGTAATTCATCCGTGTGAGGATTGACTAGGGAGTATATGGTTTCAACCTGAACACGCGCTTTATGATTGAATTCTTCTAAGGTAACCTGTTGCCAACATTGCAGTTGTTGATCTTCGCTGTATAAACAAACGTCCATTTTATGGGGCATATTTAAAGCAAATTTTACATCAACATCGCAAAAGTCTTGTTGTTCGGAAACCACACAGACTTTTGGAGTAACTGTTAATATATCTTTTTTTGCGGCAGCTAACTTTGGCCATACCAACAAAAAAATGACGCACGCACCAAGTTGTAAATACTTCATATTAAAAAATATGATCAAACCCTATAAAGGCAGTCAGAGAATACGTTTGTTCAAACAGCGGACTGTCGTCAGCTAAGGCGGAATAATCATAATAAGCCAGATGAAAACGCAATGAGTTGGATCCATTTAAGGGCCAGCGGGCATCTATTTTAGCATAAGGCTGCCAACTACTGCCAACCTCAATTGCACGAACTGGAGACTCTTTTTCTGTTACGCCATAAAAATATGTATTCAGTGCTGCCGATTTATACCAGATGCCAATAGTCGGCTTAATCTGTAACTCACCAATGTTCTTGTGCATTTGCCACTGCAGTGCACTTCGCCACCCGTCATACACTCCGGATACATCAGCTAATGCCTGCACGGAAAATACATGCTGCTGATAGCTATAATGGTAACTCAGGCCAGCATCGAGTGCCCATTTACGTTTATTAAGCTCACGGATATCTAGACTAGGTTGTTGGATTTGAAGTTCATTTTCACTGTTCGTAAATGAACTTTCTGATCTTAATGCAAAAATGTTACTTGGATGCCAATCAACAAAAAAACGAGTTTCCGAATTAAACTCAGTGACTAAATTAAAGGTATGTGGGGAGTCTTGTATCAGGCTATAGCCTAAGCGACCATTATCAAAAAAGAACTGTTCACCGTAATAAGCTATATCTGGGATCAACACTAATGGTAAATCACCTCCACCAGCTAATGGATTTGTTATGACTCCTAATCCCGTGTTAAGGCTCAAGTGCCACTGCCCTGTTGTTATATCCTGCACAGGCTCAATTTCTGATGGCTGTGCAAAACAAGGTACTGTAAGCCATACAGAGATGCAAAGCGCAGTAAGAATATTAACTATCGACTTCATTGTTGTTATTTATGCCAAAAGAGACAACCCAATATCGTTATCATAGCAAGGTATTAATAACTAATCCCTAGACGATTACAATCATTCACACTTTTGATACATATGGAACGATTCAAGGTAAATAAACTTTACATCTGCGTATTTAGACTCGGCTAAGGAGCTAAGCTATTAACGTTTTTCAGTGATTGAGCAATCTCCCATAATGCATTTAACGCGGCATCTGGTAACTCTTTACGTAATACTGCCAAACCAATCTCAAACCCGGCAGGGGCCTCTTTTTGATCACTGATCACCTGAACGCGATCTTTTAATGGGCTATTATCTAAAACAATTTTTGGCACCATGGCAATGCCTAGCCCTAAACTCACCATTGACACCATAGCTTCATGCCCCGCTACTTGCGCATAGATCTTTGCATTAATACCGTGCTTACGCCACCACAGCTCTAACCTTTGACGAGTAAAACCTTGCTCTGGCACTATAAACTCAAGCTCAGACCAATCTATCTTATCGCCAAACTGGGCCAGTTTTTCAGTGAGCAACGACGGAATACGTGGCGCGATAAATACCAAGGATGAATAACCAATACTGGCAAATGCAATTTGCGTCGGTAATTTATCAGGCTTTGCGGCAATTGCCATGGCTTCGTGTCCGTCAAGCACACGGTTTATTGCCACTGCGGGATCGCCAGTATTAAGCTTTATTTCTATATGTTGATGTTGCAAACGCAGTTGCTCTAATAGTTGATGCAAAAAACTATAAGAGGCAGTTACTGAACAGTAAATGCTTACTTTACCGTAAATAGTTTGCTCAGGATTTTGTACATTTGCTCGAAAACGCTGCCAATTAGCTAACGTAGCCGTTGCATAGTCGATAAACGATTCTCCTTCAGCTGTTAACTTTACACTGCGATTATCGCGACTGAATAATGCGACTCCAACTTCATCCTCTAACTGTTTGATATTGCGACTTAAGGTGGGAGCACTTATGTGGCATAACTCGCTGGCACGGGCAAAATGTAAGGTTTTGGCAAGTGCCAGAAAGTAATGTAATCGTTTATGGTCCATAGTGATCCCAATAGTTAGCGGTTATTAATTAAAGCATTTCATTTTTTGAAATACTTTAATGCAAATATATCATTTTACGCAAGGGTAAAAATTCCTTATGGTGACTTTAAGCAAAGCAGCAAGCGCTTGCATCTAACAAATACGAAATTTATAGGATACTAACAATGGCGAATTATTTTAATACTCTTCCTTTACGTGAGCAGCTAGCACAACTAGCACAATGTGAATTTATGGATCCGGCTGAATTTGCCGATGGCGTTGCTGCACTTAAAGGCAAAAAACTTGTTATTGTTGGTTGTGGTGCGCAAGGTTTAAACCAAGGCCTTAACTTACGCGATTCAGGCTTAGACGTATCTTATACATTACGTGATTCTGCCATCATTGAACGTCGCCAATCATTTTTAAATGCATCTGAAAATGGCTTTACTGTTGGTACTTACGAAGAATTAATTCCAACAGCTGATGTTGTTTTAAACTTAACTCCTGATAAGCAACACACAGCCGTTGTTAACGCGATTATGCCGATGATGAAGCAAGGTTCAACACTTGCCTACTCACATGGTTTCAACATTGTTGAAGAAGGCATGCAAGTACGTGACGATATCACCGTAATCATGGTTGCACCTAAGTGCCCAGGCTCTGAGGTTCGTGAAGAGTATAAACGCGGTTTTGGTGTCCCAACTCTTATTGCTGTTCACCCAGAAAATGATCCTCAGGGACATGGTCTAGCCCAGGCTAAAGCTTATGCAGCGGGTACTGGCGGTCATCGCGCTGGGGTATTAAAGTCTTCATTTATTGCTGAAGTAAAATCAGACCTAATGGGTGAGCAAACAATTCTTTGCGGCATGTTACAGACAGGCTCAATTTTATGTTTTGATAAGATGATCGAAAAAGGTATAGATGCCGGTTACGCATCAAAACTAATTCAATACGGTTGGGAAGTTGTTACTGAAGCACTTAAATACGGCGGCGTTACAAATATGCTTGACCGTTTATCAAACCCAGCGAAAGTAAAAGCGTTTGAATTAAGTGAAGAATTAAAAGTAATCATGCGCCCGCTTTACAATAAACACCAAGACGACATCATCGATGGTACGTTCTCTCGTGTAATGATGGAAGATTGGGCGAATGATGATGCAAACCTTTTGAAATGGCGTGCAGAAACAGCTGAAACAAATTTTGAAAAAACCCCTGCCGGTGATGTTGAAATCACCGAACAAGAGTTTTTTGATAACGGTATATTGATGGTTGCAATGGTGAAAGCCGGTGTAGAATTAGCGTTTGAGACCATGACTGCAGCGGGTATTATAGCTGAGTCAGCATATTATGAATCGCTACATGAAACGCCATTAATTGCCAATACCATTGCACGTAAAAAATTATTCGAAATGAACCGCACAATCTCTGATACAGCAGAGTATGGTTGTTACTTATACAATCACGCATGTTTGCCACTGTTACAAGACTTTATGCAAAACATCGATACTGATGTGATTGGTAGAGGCTTAGGCGAGCGCTGTAATCATGTTGATAACCAAACACTAATTGCAATCAACAAGTCGTTGCGTGAGCACCCTGTTGAAATCATTGGTACCAAATTGCGTGGCTACATGTCAGCAATGAAGAAAATTGTTTAACCCTGGAAAGTAACAATTTCGCTTGTTAGAAACCAAGCCCACATGCTAAACGCAGTGGGCTTTTTCATTTTATTAATTTGTCTAAAGACGCCTTAGCGTAAATTATAAACTGAGTACTTACTCTATTAGATGATGAACTGTATGAAAAAAACATGCTAAAATACCCTCATAATTTGTAAAGTCAGTACCCACAATGTCTTATCAAAGTCTCAGTATCACCCGTAAAATCACTATTTTAGGGATCGTCATTGCGTTATCCGTTGCCAGTTTTATTGGTATTACCGCACTGCTATCAGCCAAGACCATTATTGAACAACGGATGATCCAATCAGAGCTGCCAAGTAAATTACAGGCCATCGACAATTACATTAGCTTAGAAATCAATAAATTACTTAGCGCTGCCGAACAACTGTCTAGTAACCAGTTCATTTTAGCGTGGGCAAAAAGTGGCGATAACAATGAGCAAACATTAGTGAGTGAACTAAATCGCGTGGTAAAACAATACGATTTAGCGACGGCTTCCTGGGCTAATCGCGATACAGCACAATATTGGAATCAAGAGGGCTTTCTGCGGGTATTAGATCACCAGCAAGATGGTTGGTTTTTTGATTTTAAAGGTTCCCAGCAGCCCTATTCGATCAGTCTCTACCAAGAGCCTAATGGTGATATGAAAATGTTTGTTAATCATCAACAAACTAATGGTATTGGCTTAACCGGACTGGCAAAAAGTATTGATGATATGCAGGCACTACTGAATAAATTTACTATCGAGCAGACTGGCTTTGTATTTATTACTGACGATAAAGGCGTAATTAAACTCCATCAAGACGTTAATAAAGTAGAAAAAACAAATCTAGATAGCTTGTATGGTCATCAAGTAAGTGGTCAATTATTAACAAGCAATGAATTTAACTTGCAAGAAGTCGAACTCAATGGCGACACTTTTTTCCTTGCGGCGAGTCCAATTAAAAACACTCAACTCTATGTGGTTGCACAAGTACCAAAAGCAGAAGTGTTTGCCGGGATCACCACTTTACAATGGCAAATTTTAAGTTTTGCTATCGCAATTGCGCTGTTGGCATGTATCGTTAGTTTTTTACTGGCTCGTTCGTTAGCTTCACCGCTATCAAAAATGGCAGAGTTATTTACTCGTTTAGGGTCTGGTGATGCCAATCTAGCTTATCGTTTACCTCACAGTGACCAGCCTGAGCTATTAGCATTAACGAATGGTTTTAACCAATTCATTGATAAAATTGAAACCGCTATTGCGCAAGTCTCCCACGAAAGTTTAGAAATTCGTCAAAGCTCAGATCAGGTATTTACTCAAGCCAAGCGTAACTCACAGGCAATGGACAACCAAAAAGAGCAGACTATCTCTGTTGCAGCAGCAATCAACGAAATGGGCGCGACAGTGCAAGAAATTGCCCACAGCGCCGCAACTGCCGCAAAACTTACCGAAGATAGTAAAGCGAATACATTACAGAGCCACCAGCAAGTAGTGCAAAGCCAACAGAGTATTACCGCATTAGCCAGTGATATTGACACAATTGCGGGACAAGTGACTGAGCTTGCCAATAAAACCCAGACTATTGCCAGTATTGTTGACTCTATTCGTGGTATTTCAGAGCAAACCAATTTATTAGCACTAAATGCAGCAATTGAATCAGCACGTGCTGGTGAACATGGCCGCGGCTTTGCCGTAGTTGCGGATGAAGTACGAGCCTTAGCCAACCGTACGTCACAATCAACGACTGAAATTCAATCAATGATTGAAGAGCTCGCGAAAACAGCTACCAATGTGGTTGAACATATTGCCCAGTCCAAAGATAAAGCTCAGTACAGCGTAGCAACAATGCAAAGCTCTGTGCAGTTGCTTGATGCCATTACCAATACCGCTAATGAAATTAATGATATGGCAACCTTGATTGCAACAGCTACTGAAGAGCAAAGTAGTGTGGTTGCTGACGTCGGCCGCAATATTGAACAAATTAGTGAGATCAGCGATATGGCAATGCGAGAACAAATTGATACCGAGCAGGCGATCAAAGGACTTGCAACCAGCGCACAAACCTTAGCAAGTTTAGTCGCCACCTTTGAAAAGCGCTGACACAGTTTGTAACATTTAACATCTACCCCGACTAAAAAACAGACTAAACTTAATAAGTCAGTAATTAGTTGGGGTATGATTATGACAATATTAACGCGGCTTTATAAGCTAGCAGTCATTGTGCTGCTTTTTAGTATCTCTGCCTGTACCAGTGTGAGTAATCAACCAATACTCATCCCGCCACCAGTGACTGAAAACCAATCTTTCACGCTTTACCCAGTAGAAAGTAGTGAACAGATTTTTACCTTAAGCGATACAATAACACAACAACTCGATGCAGCCTTTCCAAGTACTAAACGCAATTTAAACACAACTCGAAAGTTACTAAACTTTTTGTTAGAAAATGGCGATGCATCCTTACTATATCAAGCAGGGGCTACCCTAACCGCCAATCAAGCCTACCGAGATTTAAATGCTAACTGTTTATCATTATCGATTTTGGCCTATAGTATCGCGGAATATTTAGGCATGCAGGGGCAATTTCAAACGGTTCATATTCCTGAGTATTGGGCGCTAAATAAAGGCTATAACTTATTGACTGGGCATATTAATTTGATCGTCACACAGCGTCGTAATAACCACACTAATGTGACTTATGTGTATGACGCAAAAACCTCATTAGTGATTGATTTTGATCCGAACTCGCGAGGTGAGAAATTTCAGACGACCCCCATCAGCAAACAACGAATTACCGCGATGTTTTATAACAATAAAGGGGCAGCGGCAATGCTCAATCAAAATTATGATTTAGCCTATAGCTACTTTTTAGCGGCAACAAAAGCAGATAAATATTACTCTGCTGCATGGGGTAACTTAGCCGTATTACTTCGCCTTGATTCTCAGTATGATAACGCCGAATTAGCCTATAATTATGCTTTGCTGCTTAATAACGACAACAATACAGCACTGGGCAACTTAGCTTTACTGTATCAACTCACCGACCGTCCTGAGCTGGCAGACAAGATTTTATATAAACTTGATTTGAAGCGCCAAAGTAATCCGTATTATCATGTGTCATTAGGAAATAACGCATACCTTGGACAAAACTATCAAGATGCCATCAAGCATTTCAATAAAGCAAAAAGAATTGATGATGATATTCATGATAGCTACTTTGGTCTTGCCCGCACTTATTATCAGTTAGGTGATTTTAAGCAAGCATATCGCCAATTACGTTTGGCTAATAAACATGCCGATTTTGACCATGATAAGCAACGTTATCAAAATAAATTACAGGCACTAAGTGACATGACTGCGCGAGTAATTAATCATTAACTATTTTATTTTGCTATTGAGCCTCAGCTTTTCAACATTGTGCCAAAGTAATAGCAGCGCGCAGCAACAGCTGATCGATGATCTGAGGCATCTAAGCTCTACGGCTCTAAGCGGTAGAAAAACCAATACCGACGGCGCGCATACCAGTGCCCAATACATTAGTACGCGACTGCAAACGCTCGGTTACAATACACAATTACAGCCGTTTAGTTACAGCCATGGCTGGTCTTCAAAAGCAACGGGGCAAAATGTAGTTGCGACTTTAAAACCACCGCACTTAGTCAAGACTCATTTGGTAATTACCGCTCATTATGATCACTTAGGTATGCGTGGTAACACTTTATATGCAGGCGCAAACGATAATGCCAGTGGCGTCAGTGCCTTGTTATTCCTAGCGCAACGCTTCGCACACACAAATCTGCCTTTCCAACTTAGTTTTGTTGCTACTGACGCAGAGGAAAATGGTTTACATGGAGCTGAATATTTTGTTAGTCAATTGCAAATCGACGACAGCGTAAACGTGCTAAATATTAATTTGGATATGTTAGCAGTAAAGCCGCCAAAAAAAATCTTATATGCCTTTGTCTCACATGCACAACGCAGTGCTTTACAAGCACAACTACAGCAGGTGCCTGAGCATAATTTAAAGATAAAAGTAGCTAGTTCATCAACCACAATGAACAGAATGACCCTCGGAGATAGTATTGATTGGCGCCGAGCAAGCGACCATTATGCGTTTGCTAAACCCGGAATTGCTTATATTTACTTTGGCATGGGTCATGACCCCCACCATCATAAAAGTTCCGACCTACTAAATAATATTGACCAAGCGCTTTATATTGATGCAGTTAATTATATTGCCGCATTTATTAGCCAACTTGATATAAACGATATAAACACTCTTTGAGCTAAATTGTAGATAGTAAATATATTTTAAACTGAATTCAGGTTAGCAAAATCCCAGAGCTAACAAACGCTCGCTTTTGTGCCTTACTTAAGCGTTTAATTTTTATCTCAAGCTTGCTGGCTTCACTGCGAGAACCGACTTCACATTGATATATTAAAGTCAGTGGCCCCTTCCCCTTTAAGTTTTTAGCCCCTTTGCCCGCTTGATGTGCTGCAAATCGTTTTGCCACATCCGTGCTGATCCCAGTGTACCAATGCCCTAAACGTGTTTGTACAATATAAAGTGACCACGTGGAGATCTTAGTTGTCATAGTATTTTCAGTAGTAGTTAAACTTTTTGCGGACTCAGAGGTCAAAATTACGCTCCAAACATCGATAGTAAAAATTAAGTCACAAACAATTACTCAAAAGGGTTTTACCTTAGGTGACTAATCGGTATCATGCAGTTTATAAAAAATAAGGATCCAAACAAACAATGCAGTCGTTAAAAACTTTTTCTCTTTGGTTTATCGTTGCTCTGACCTTAAGCGCAACCGCCGGTTGTTCTAGCTGGGTTTATCGTATCAACATCCCACAAGGTAACTTTTTAGAACAAACCGATGTTGACAAGCTTCGTATCAATATGACCCGTGAGCAAGTTCTTTATGTATTAGGTAAACCTGTTGCAGAAGACGCTTTCGATAAAAACACGTGGCATTACTTATATTCTTTTAATCTTGGCCGTGATAACGAACAACGTAAATCACTGACTATTAATTTTGAAAATGAAAAATTGGTATCGCTCAGTGGTGACTATGAACAACCCGCAGAGTTTAATACACCGCTTGAGCAATAACGCTCCAGTTCAGTAAATTACGAAAAGGTTAGCAACAGCTAACCTTTTTTGTTTGAGCTATTATTTAGCTTTATCAAGCGGTCGCCCACCTGTAATTTTATTAGCACGACCTTCGTCTTTAGCTTTTTCTGCACGTTTTCGTCGTGCGTCTTTAGGATCAGCAATTAAAGGACGGTAAATTTCAATTCTATCGCCATCCTCAAGCACTTGCGTAAGCTTGCAGGTACGGTTCCATATTCCTAAGGTTAATGCTAAGCCATCAATTTCAGGGCACTTAGCGAGGATACCTGATTGCATCACGGCATTTTCTGCCGTTGTACCAACTGGTACTTCAACAAGCAAACACGTTGCCGTGGTAGGTAATGCATACACAACTTCAACTTTTATCATCATCGCAGTCCATATACCTGTTTAGCGCGTTGAGTAAATGCATTCACCATGTTTTTTGCAACATCGTTAAATACGCGCCCAAACGCAAGTTCAATTAATTTACTCGCAAATTCAAACTCAAGCTGTAGCTGAACTTTACATGCATTGTCATCCAACACTTGAAAATGCCAACGCCCTTGCAAGGCTTTAAATGGCCCATCAACTAAGCGCAATGTTACTGTATTATCATCTACAAAGGTGTTTTCAGTAGTAAACCATTTTTTTATACCCGCTTTGGAAATTTCCAAACTTGCCGTCATGGTATTACCTTGCTGTGCAATAATTTTTGCATCCGAGCAATGGGGTAAAAATTCAGGATAAGCATCCACATCATTGACTAAATCAAACATTTCTTTGCTGCTATACATTACTAGCGCACTTTTTTCTATTTGTGGCATACTCACTCCCAACTGTGTGGGCGAATTTTAGCAAGCTTTGCGTTTTTCCCCAAACTTTCATGGCGCTTTATTTACAAACACTTTTTTATTAGCAAAAATAAAAAATCGATGTAAAAAGCAGAGCTTTACGTATAATATGGGCCACTATGGCTAAGAAAAATTCATCTAAATCGACAAGTAATACTATCGCGCTAAATAAAAAGGCGCGTCATGAGTATTTTTTACACGACAAGTTTGAGGCTGGTGTTGAACTACAAGGCTGGGAAGTAAAAAGTATCCGAGCTGGTAAAGTAAACATCTCTGAAACATACATTCACCTTAAAAATGGCGAAGCGTTTTTGCTTGGCAGTCAAATACAGCCTCTCAATAGTGCTTCAACCCATGTTATTTGCGATCCATTACGTTATCGCAAGTTATTATTAAGCAGACGCGAGCTGGACCGTTTAGTTGGTGCGACTGAGCGCGATGGCTATTCATTAATCGCCACTGCCATGTATTGGAAAAAATGCTGGGTGAAACTTGAGTTCCACCTCGGTAAAGGTAAAAAAATGCATGACAAACGTGAAGACGGTAAAAACAAAGACTGGTCTCGCGAAAAAGAACGGTTAATGAAGCACAAAGTTTAATCTATCTAAACAACCTCAAAAACGCCTAACCCAGTTAGGCGTTTTTATTTATATCCCTTAAATCCTTCTAACTGTATCAAATATAGTACACCTCTTTACAATTCAATTTGATAACAAACCTGTTACATGGTATTGATGTGTGTGGTTCATTTGACCAGATAAAATTAACATTATAACAAGGATTTAAGGATGAAGAACATACTCCCATTTAAACCTAAGCTAATCGCTTGTGTAACACTTGCACTTTCAACAGCGGGTTATACTTCTCAATCATTTGCTGCGGACGAAGCAAAAAAAGTTGAACGTATTGAAGTGACGGGTTCTAGAATAAAGCGAACAGATATTGAAGGCCCTTCCCCAGTACAATCAATTAGTCGCGCCGATATCGATAATATGGGCTATGACAACTTACAACAATTACTGGAAAGAATGCCTGCTGCTGGTAATGGTACTTTTTCTACTCGCGGTAATAATCAGGATTCGACCGCTAACGGCTCTGCAGCGGTATCGCTACGAGGTTTAGGCGCTGATGCAACACTTGTATTAATTAATGGCCGTCGAGTAGCTATAAGCGCATTTGCGGAGAGTATCACTAACTCATTTGTTGATATTAACAGTATTCCGGTCTCTGCTATCGAACGTATTGATATTCTTAAAGATGGTGCCTCTGCAATTTATGGTTCCGATGCCGTTGCAGGTGTGGTGAATATTATTTTGAAAAAAGACATCGATGGTTTAGAAGTTAATTTAGGTTATGGTGGTACTGACGGCCCTAACTATGAAGAAACCTCAGCAAGCATAGTTTGGGGTACCTCAAACGAAAAAAGCAGTGCGTCTGTGATCATCGATTACTTTAAAAACACCTCTTTATCATCAGATGAAATGGGCCGCTTAGGCACTGCTAATCAAACCGCGAATGGTGGTGAAGATTTCCGTTCATCTCGTGGCTTTCCAGGTACATTTGGCGTGAATGGCGTCCAAACTCCAGATCCAAGTTGTCCTGCAGATCAAATTAGTGGTAGCGATAGTTGTGTGTTTGATTATGGACCCTATGGCTATATTGCCCCAGCTTCTGAACGCGTTGGCGCGATTTCTCAGTTTGAATATAACTTTGATAATGGTATTACTGCCTTTATGGAAATGGCTGTTCAACACAACAATTCAATTGCCGCAGGTGCTCCAACACCATTAGATAAAGATGCAGGTTTAACAGTCCCAGGGAATCATCCAAATAATCCTTTCAATCAAGAAGTAATTATCAACTACTATAGAACTGTTGATGCGGGTGCCCGTCAATGGGATATTGAGTCAGACACTTTGCGATTTGTTGCCGGTCTACGTGGTGAAATTAGCGATTGGAGCTGGGAAGCCGCTGTACAAAAAGGCCGTAGTAAATCAATGCAAACCGGTGATCGTACTCAAGGCTGGGTAAGAACTGATTTTTTACAGCAAGAAATAGATGCCGGCAACTACAACCCATTTGGCGGCACTTATAATGATCCTGCAGTCATTGAACGTATTTCAACCAGCCTAGTTCGTCGTGGTGAATCACATATGACCTCTTTTGATGCCAACATCACTGGCGAAGCGTTTAGTTTTGGTGACAATGTCGTGATGATGGCGGCTGGTATTGAGTACCGTGAAGAGGATGTCAGTGATACCCCTGATGATCAATTTCAGCGAGGTTTAATTTTTGGTACTGAGTCCGTTTCTGC
Organism: Pseudoalteromonas sp. SR44-5; assembly: GCF_014163675.1. Taxonomy (NCBI): domain Bacteria; kingdom Pseudomonadati; phylum Pseudomonadota; class Gammaproteobacteria; order Alteromonadales; family Pseudoalteromonadaceae; genus Pseudoalteromonas; species Pseudoalteromonas sp. SR44-5. Next base: position 3,222 of record NZ_JACJDT010000050.1, on the reverse strand, counting down.
TGCCGCTGAGCGGGACCAATACGCTGCCTATGTTGAATTCTCAATCCCATTAGCTGATAGCTTAGAATTACAACTTGCAGGTCGTTACGATGATTACAGTGACTTTGGTACCACAACCAATCCTAAAGTAGCGCTGCGCTGGGCACCTACTGATGAAATTACTGTTCGCGGCTCTTGGGCACAAGGTTTTAGAGCACCTTCACTAGCACAAATAGGTCTAGGTCCATCAGAGAAAAGTCAATTCTTTATTGATAATTACCGCTGTAGTGCTACAGGTCTTGATTGTAAAGCTCTTGATTACAATATCCAATTTGCTGGTAACCCTGATTTACAAGCTGAAGAATCTGAATCATGGAACGTTGGTTTTATTTGGGCTCCTATGGCTGAACTTGGCTTTAGTATTGATGTATGGAGTATTACTCAAGATAACAAAATTGATGAACAAGCATTCGGCCCAATTTATGACGCAGAATGTAACAACCAAAACAGTACGATTTGTGTTCGCCTAGCCCCAGCCGGAAGCGAAACCCTTGGTGTTATCCAAAAAATTCATAGCACTTTTAAAAATGTCTCTTCGCAGGAAGTGTCTGGTGTTGATTTCTCAGCAAATTATAATCACTCCTTGGATGATCTTGGTTTACTTAAGTTCAACTTAGAATGGTCCTATCAAGACAAGTTTGAAAAAGACGGTCGCGATTATACTGGTGAATATGGTTACCCTGAACACCGCTGGATGTTCTCAACTAATTGGGAGCTTGGTGAATTCAATACTAATGTAAATATCAGCTATGTGGGTGAGTTTGAAGATACGCCTGATATTGATTTTGATGGCACCCTCGATTTTGATAGCAACACGTCAAGAATGGTTGATTCACAAGTCTTAGTTGATTTACAAACGGCTTATCGTATTACCGAATCGACCAAGATCTCGATTGGCGTAAATAACCTATTTGATGAAGAGCCACCATTTGCAATTGGTGATGGTGATGGTGATTTATACGGTTATGCTTCCGCGGTTCACAACCCTCGCGGACGTTATATCTACACCAAAGTGTCATTCGCTTTCTAGCGACTACCCTAAATAAAAAACCCGCCAAATTGGCGGGTTTTTCATATTCTAAAACAAAGGCCTAAATTATAGGTCGCTTTCGTTTTCTGAAAGGAACTTAGCAACGCCTGCTGGGCTTGCATCCATACCTTTTTTACCTTCAGTCCAACCAGCTGGACATACTTCACCGTGCTCAGTGTGAAACGCTAGAGCGTCAACCATACGAAGCATTTCGTCGATGTTACGACCTAGTGGTAAGTCATTTACTACTTGATGACGTACATTACCTTCTTCATCAATTAAGAATGAACCACGAAATGCAACGCCCGCTTCTGGATGCTCAACATCGTATGCTTTACAGATTTCGTGCTTAACATCTGCAACTAGTGCGTATTTAACTGCACCGATACCGCCGTCTGCAACAGCAGTGTTACGCCATGCGTTGTGTGAGAATTGTGAATCGATTGAAACACCAATTACTTCTACGCCACGCTTTTGGAATTCTTCATAACGCTTGTCAAAAGCAATTAGTTCAGAAGGACATACGAAAGTGAAATCTAATGGGTAAAAGAAGATGACTGCTTTTTTACCTTTGATTGTTTCGTGAAGATTGTAGCTATCTACGATCTCGCCGTTACCTAGTACTGCTGCAGCGGTAAAGTCTGGTGCCTGGCGGCCTACTAATACACCCATTTTATTCTCCAAATATTTGAGTTTGCTTTTAATTGCTTACGCAATGCTTGCCTTTAATATGGGATCTAAAAAATAAATACCAAGGGCTAGCATGCATAATTATCAGAATATTTTAGAGACTAAAGACTTAAAATAACAATCGTATTTTCCGATGTCACTCATCGAAAAATACGAACGCGGTGTATCACTCGCTGTTTGTCATTAATAACAGCGAAAAAAAACCTGCATATGCAGGCTCCTTATAGATATAACTACACAGTAAATGCAGAGTTAATCCATGATATTTTCCGGCATATCACCACGGATTTTTTGCCAGATCTCACCTGTTTGATGACCATATTTCCGCATCATTGAAATTGCGCCGTCATGTTCGCGTTTCTCAGCAAGTATGGTTAAATCTTTATAGAATTGACGCGCTAACTGACGCGTGCCTGGATCTGAAAAGTAATGACAGCCAATTTTAGAGTAAAAACCCTTAAAACCATTAAGAATAAGTACATAAATACGGTTATTACCTGCAACAGCCAACTCATGATGTACTTTATAATCATAATCAGCGAAAGCTTGTGCACTATCTTCAAGTTCATCACTTTTTGAAAGAATTTCTATCACGCGATCAGGTGCTAGTTTAATGGCAGCGCGAGTATAGATAGCGCTAATATTAGTACGCGCAGAAAGTAACTGGTCGGTTAACTCGGGCATTTTATCTTCATCAAGACGCGCTAAGGTCTCTAAAATATTAAGTCCTGAGGTTTCCCAAAAGTTATTTACTCGAGTCGGTTTACCGTGTTGGATTGTTAACCAACCATCACGCGCTAAACGCTGCAGTACTTCACGTAAGGTTGTACGAGTAACACCGATTAATTCTGATAACTCTCGCTCAGCGGGAAGAATAGAACCTGGTGGAAAATCACCATTCCAAATTGACTCAACAATGTACTCTTCGGCAAACCCTGCTGGGCTTTTCGCTTTAAAAATTCTCATTCAATTCCCACTTGAGTTACCACATAACATTACTTTAAACGATTAACTGACTGATTGTACCAGATGAAGCCAAACTAACAAGTAAAGTCACTTCATTAATTCACCCACGACGACAGGCTTAAGCCTCTACTCTCGCCACGTTTTTAAAATGGATACAGGCTAATTTATCACTCTTTCAGTGTCGCTTTCTTTTATACTAAATTGAAGGGATTGACCACAAAGAGTAATAGACATTTAACTTCATTATGCACACTATACGGACTGAATAAAAATACCCATTTCGCTATTTCAGCTACACTTAATATAGCGCGGCATATTAAATGGATAAAAGGTACGTGATGTTGTTTATAGCTTTTTTGTTTACACCACGGCTAGACTGAATTAACTTAACCAACAACAGTTATACTTAAATGTACAATAATAAGGAACACCTATGCAACAGAGTGTTTTCAATGCAATTTTTAAGAATTTTTTAGGCTCTGCCCCACAGTGGTATA
>NZ_JACJDT010000004.1:54964-215099 GCF_014163675.1 Pseudoalteromonas sp. SR44-5 | reverse complement strand
CTTAATATATTTACTGGAAAAACGTTAGGCTGGGCAAAAGGTCAAACCCACAAAGCAATTTCAAGCCGTATCATCAACCAGTCTATACAATCTTTATCTGATCCGTCTCTTAAAAGCGCTTACCCTGAAAATAATGTATTTTTAAATGCTAAAGATGCAGTGGCTGCTTTACCCACACAGCTTACTTCGGTTGTTGGTGCAGGTTTCTCAGGTGGTATGTATTATTATGTTGGCCCGACTACTGGTAATACTAACTTCAATCAAAAATCAGTTTACCAAAAGGTTAATTGGCAGCAAGAAATTCAGTAAGCGCAGCTTGCGTATAATCGGGTAGCCGGAGGTCTCTAACCTCCAGCCCCCGCACCACCCATCATGCGCTTTTTATTAGCAGGTAGTGCAATGGGCGGTTCACCTCCCGTAATGAATATTGATCTAAAAACTGCGTACTTTGGTGCGGGCTATTGCGCCATTGCCATATAAACACTCCGTGGGTCTATCATCTGTATTACTCTTAAGCGCAGCGTCTCTTAACCTCTTTGTGAATAATTTACTAAGTTTTTTTTGCACAAAGAGAAGGGAATGAGAAGTAAATGAGGGGAAACTTAGCGCTTAGTATTGGCATGGTTAAACCACCAATAAAAATAAATTAAAATCGAGTTGTTCTACAGGCTCGTGCCGACCATCTGCAACTGCCAAATTCTAAATTCTAGCCTATTCATCGCCAACTTATTAAGTTTGTATACCTAGAAACAAAAAGAGCAAAGTAAATACTTTGCTCTTTGTTCTTTGTTCTTTGTATTAGTAATAGTTAAAAATAACGCTTGTTTATTTTATCGAGTCATTAATTTCTTTAAGAACCGCAACTGGGTCTGCGGCTTGTGTAATTGGACGGCCAACAACTAAATAATCGCTGCCATCTTCAATTGCTTGCTTTGGTGTCATGATACGTTTTTGATCTCCTGCATCACTTCCCGCAGGGCGAATACCTGGCGTCACCAATTTAAAATCGTTACCGAGTAGCGATTTTAATTGCTTGGCTTCTTGCGCTGAGCACACTACCCCGTCAAGGCCTGACTCTTTGGCAAGTTTTGCTAAATAAATAACCTGCTGTTCTGGGGTTTTATCAACACCTAAACGCTTAAGCTCTGTTTCATCCATGCTGGTTAAAACGGTTACGGCAATTAATAATGGCGCTTTATCACCAAATTGCTCAAGCGCTTGTTTGGCTTTAGTCATCATTTCAACACCGCCACTGGCGTGAACATTCACCATCCAAACACCCATTTTGGCAGCTGCGGTAACCGCTTTGGCAACTGTATTTGGAATATCATGAAACTTTAAATCTAAGAATACGTCAAAGCCAAGGTCAATTAATTCTTTTACAAAAGCAGGTCCAAAATAGGTAAACATTTCTTTGCCTACTTTTAAACGACATGTATCAGGCGATAATTGCTTTACAAAGTTTAAAGCGGTTTGCTGATCATCGTAATCGAGGGCGATAAGAATTTTTTTTGAATGTTCGAGAGACATAACTTTCCTAAAACTGATTGTAGAAGTAAGTGAATATTTTTATAGAAAACTAAAAACCGTCTAAACCACGGCTCGGTACTATGGTTTCCCAATGTTTGCACGAAGGACAAACCCAATAAATTGTATGACTGGTAAAGCCACAGTGTTGGCACTGAAAATCTGGCTTGGTCGCAATATAAGATGTGACCAGTTTATCTATTTGGTCTAGTACATCTTTAATATCATTATTTTGTTTTGCTAATAGCTGTAATAAAAAACTAAAGCCACGAATTGTCGGCTGACGTTTTAAACTATCAGTTAAAAATTTAATTGCTTGTTCGGTATGCCCTTGCTCAAGTAATGCTTGGCAATGTTTTATTTTTATTAGCACCCCACCCTTATCAAGTAGCTGCTGTAATAATTCATGAAATTGGTGGGTTAAGTTTAATTGCTCATAACTGTGAGCTAAATCATCTATAAACAAGGGGGCAAAAAAAGTGAAACTACAGATCAGCTCACGCCAATAATAAATTGCTTTTACGTAATCTTCTTTTGCAAATGCTGATTTACCTAATTCATATAATGGGCGGATCGCTTTATGATTTAGGCTAATGGCTTTGCGCATAATTTGCGGATCATTGCTAAGCAACGCAGCTTCACAATAAAAGTTAGCAATGGCTTTGAAATGTTGCGGCTTTGAAAATAAATCACTGTGTGCTTCAAACATATTGATACCCTTTTCCCATTCGCGTGTTTGCGAATATAGATTAAGTATCGGCTCTAATGCATCACTGTGGTTGGCTTTTACTAACCACACTAAATGTTCTTCGGCGCCATCAAGCAAACCCGCCATAATATAATCTTCAGCAAGTTCAAGGCGACTAGCAGCAGCTTGTTGTTCATTAAGGCTTGGGTGTTTGAGCAGTAATTCGTGGATTTTTATTGCACGATCTAATTCACCTCGGCGGCGAAACATCGTTGCTAATGTAGAATAATGTTCAACAGAGTCAGCGGCGACTTCAAGCAAGTTGATGAGGTGCTCAAGGCCTTGATCTTCCTCTCTGTCGAGTAAAAACTTTAAGCCTTTACTGTATTCAGATGTGATCTGACGATTAAGTTGATGAGCTTGGTTTTTAGCGCTATTTTTACCCATGATCCAGCCATAACCGGCCGCAACAGGTAAAAGTAAAAACAAAAGCTCAATCATAGTTAGGTGTCTTTATTAGCAACAAGCTTATTATTATCTTTTTCAGGCGCTAATTTTTTTTTCAAACGATAGTTTTGCCACTTTAATTGCGAAAACAATTTAAAGCTAATAAAACAACCAATTGCGACACCTAAAGCAAAGCAGATACTTATTATCATTGCGAGGGGTAAAGTATTGCTGGCAATAATATAATTTATTTGCACTAACTGTGGATTTTGCGAACCAAGTACAAATGCAAAAATTAAGCATATTGCTACCAGGATAATTTTTAATACCCTAAACAAGTAACTACTCCAACTAAATAACTAGGCAATGCTCGCGTTTACGCGATCTCGTAACTCTTTGCCTGGTTTAAAATGTGGTACGTGCTTACCTTCTAACTCAACCGTGTCGCCAGTCTTTGGATTACGACCTGTGCGAGGTGAACGAAAGTGTAATGAGAAACTACCAAAGCCACGGATTTCAATACGATCTGAGCTTGATAATGAGCCGGCCATTTGTTCAAGAATTTCTTTAACAGCATTCTCAACATCTTTCACAGGTACATGCGCGTGTTGCTCGGCTAATTGTTCTATCAATTCTGACTTAGTCATAACGTTTCCTTAAAAAGAGATAAAGGAAGGGCAACACTGCCCTTCCAATTAAGACTGATTAATTAGTCTTTTTGTGCATTTGCGAATGCAGCTGCCATTGCGTTTTCGAACACTGGCTCTTCTTTCTTAAGCTTTTCTAGTACTTCTTTCTCTTCTGCTTCGAAAAGAGCTTTAACTGAAAGGCTTAAAGTGCGGTTCTTACGATCAACACCAACATATTTCACTTCAATTTCGTCGCCTACAGAAACAACAGTAGTTGCATCTTCAACGCGCTCTTGAGCGATATCAGCTACACGGATGTAACCTTCAACGCCTTCGATAAGTTCAACAGTTGCGCCTTTCGCATCAACTTCTGTCACTTTACCTTTAACAATAGCACCTTTTTTGTTTGCATCAAGGTAGTTATTGAATGGGTCAGCTTCGATTTGCTTAACACCTAGAGAGATACGTTCACGCTCTGGGTCAACTTGCAATACGATAGCAGTGATTTCGTCGCCTTTCTTGAATTCACGTACAGCGTCTTCGCCAGGTGTATTCCAAGAAATGTCTGAAAGGTGTACAAGACCGTCAATACCACCGTCAAGACCGATAAAGATACCGAAGTCAGTGATTGATTTGATCTTACCAGTAACTTGATCGCCTTTGTTTTGAAGACGAGCAAATTCTTGCCAAGGATTAGCAATACATTGCTTAAGACCAAGTGAAATACGACGACGTTCTTCGTCGATTTCAAGAACCATAACTTCAACAGTGTCGCCTAAGCTAACAACTTTAGAAGGATGGATGTTCTTGTTAGTCCAATCCATTTCAGAAACGTGTACTAGACCTTCAACGCCTTCTTCGATTTCTACGAAGCAACCGTAATCTGTAAGGTTAGTTACACGACCAGAAAGTTTAGAACCTTCTGGGTAACGACCTGCGATAGCTGCCCATGGATCTTCACCAAGCTGTTTAAGGCCTAGAGATACACGAGTTTTATCTTTGTCGAATTTAAGAACTTTAACTGCGATTTCGTCGCCAACATTAACGATTTCTGAAGGGTGCTTAACACGCTTCCACGCCATATCAGTAATGTGTAGTAGACCATCAACACCACCAAGGTCAACGAATGCACCGTAGTCAGTAAGGTTCTTAACGATACCTTTAACTTCTTGACCTTCAACAAGGTTAGCAAGAAGCTCTTCACGTTCTTGTGAGTTTTCAGATTCGATAACTGCACGACGTGAAACTACAACGTTGTTACGTTTTTGATCAAGCTTGATTACTTTAAATTCAAGCTCTTTGCCTTCAAGGTGAGTTGTGTCACGTACTGGACGAACATCAACAAGTGAACCAGGTAGGAAAGCACGGATTGAATCAACTTCAACAGTGAAACCGCCTTTAACTTTACCGTTGATAACACCAGTAACAGTCTCTTGCTCTTCACATGCTTTCTCAAGACGGATCCACGCTTCGTGACGCTTCGCTTTCTCACGAGAAAGGATAGTTTCACCGAAACCGTCTTCAATTGCATCTAGTGCAACATCTACTTCGTCGCCAACAGCAACTTCTAGTTCACCAGCAGCATTTTTGAACTGCTCTGCAGGGATAGCACTTTCTGATTTAAGACCAGCATCTACAAGTACAATGTTGTTCTCGATAGAGATAACTGTACCTTTAACGATAGAGCCTTGCTCTGCTTCAAAACCCTTTAAGCTTTCTTCAAATAACTGCGCAAAATTTTCTGACATACGAATATACGTCTCATATATTATTACCAATAAGCAACCATGCTGCATGGGGTTGTTAAAATAGCACTGGCATCCTGCTGGCGCATAAATAGTTTATCGTCGTTTTGGAAGTTTACCTTCGACAATCGCTGCATCTAATAAAGTCATAACCTTATCAAACACTTGCTGTGCATTAAGCTCGCTAGTATCGAGTTCAATAGCATCGTCAGCTGGTACAAGCGGCGCAACAGCACGATTCATATCGCGGTCATCACGTGCTTGAATATCTTCTAATAGACCACTAAGTGTAACATCAAGACCGCGTTCATTCAACTCAACAAAACGTCGGCGCGCGCGTTCTTCTGCACTAGCGGTTAAATAAATTTTTAATGGAGCATCTTGGAACACCACAGTGCCCATATCGCGGCCATCGGCTATTAGCCCATTTTCAGTTCGAAATGCACGTTGGCGCCGTAATAATGCTTCTCTAACGCGCGGTAAGGCTGCTACTTTTGAAGCGGCAGCTCCTACTTCTTCATTTCGAATTGTTGTTGATACATCTTCACCTTCCAGAATAACCTTTCCAGCGTTAGTTTGACTATCAACTAAAAACTGCACATCTAAGTTAGCAGCTAAAGGCACCAATGCCTCTTCGTTGTCTAGTGCAATTTGGTGATGAAGTGCTGCTAGTGCTAATACGCGATAAATCGCGCCACTATCCAGTACATCCCACCCTAATTTATCGGCTAACAAGCGACAAACAGTTCCTTTACCTGAACCACTTGGGCCATCAACGGTGATCACGGGCATTAATAACGCCTGCATTTAAACCTCCTGCAATGCACACCAAAATAAAACTGCGACATTATACGTTACTTAATTAAATATATCCGCTTTTTGTATGTAACTTTTTATATTTCAACTTTAGTCATTTATTGACTAACCGATGCTAGTACATTGAAAAATGTTGGAAATGTCTTGTATGTACACTTAGGATCATTGATAGTTATTGGCTTGCCGCCTACCGCTACCATGGCAAAACACATCGCAATACGGTGGTCGTCATAGGTATCAATCGCCACATCGTTAAAGTGTTTTGGCGGTGTTATTTCGATGAAATCTTCACCTTCAATAACCTCTGCGCCCACTTTACGCAGCTCTGTCGCCATTGCATGTAAGCGATCAGTTTCTTTTACGCGCCAGTTATAGATATTACGAATAGCGGTTGGACCATCTGCAAATAACGCCACTGTCGCAAGGGTCATCGCCGCATCAGGAATAGCATTGGCATCGATATCAACACCTTTTAATTCGCCTTTACGTACCACTAAGCGCTCGTCATACCAATCTATTTTAGCACCGACCTGCTCCATCACTTTTGCAAAGCCGATATCGCCTTGCACAGATTTTGCACCTACACCTTTGATCTCGATTTCACCACCGGCAATTGCCGCCGCAGCGACAAAGTAAGATGCACTTGATGCATCCCCTTCAACCATAATACGCTCAACAGCTTGGTATTGCTGCGCACCTTTTACAGTAAAGGTTTTATAGTTATCGTGAGTTACCGATATGCCAAAGCGAGCCATTACATCTAAGGTAATATCAATATACGGTTTAGATACCAACGTCCCCTTAATTGTAATGCACGTATCGCCATTAAATAACGGCGCTGCCATTAATAATGCGGTAAGAAATTGGCTCGAAATACTGCCATCAATTGCAACGTTGCCGCCATTAATTTGCCCACCAACAATTTTAAGTGGCGGATAGTCTTTATTTTTTAAATAACTAACATCCCCACCGAGCGCTTGTAATGCATCAACTAGGTGACCAATTGGACGTTCCTCCATACGTGGCTCGCCAATTAGTTCATAGTTTCCCTTCACAGCGGCTAAAACCGCAGTCAGTGGGCGATACGCAGTGCCTGCATTACCTAAAAACAATGGCTCAGCTGGAGTCAAAAACTGCCCGCCAACACCTTTTACAGTGGCTACAGTTTTATCATCATTAAGACTGACATCAACGCCCAATAATTTTAATGCACCAAGCATATGACGAATATCATCACTGTCTAATAAGTTTTCTACAACCGTTGTGCCTTGCGCAAGTGCCGCTAACAATAAAATACGATTTGATAAACTTTTTGAGCCAGGTAAGGTAACACTGCCATTTACTAGATTGATTGGCTCTAAGCGTAACTGCTCCATTAACTGTGCTCCTTGGCAAATTTCGCCATAAAGTCAACTAACGCTTGTACACCGGCAAGTGGCATGGCGTTGTAAATACTCGCACGCATACCGCCAACAATACGGTGACCTTCAAGTGCAAGTAAGCCAGCTTCTTTTGCTTGGGCTAAAAACTGTGCATTTAAGCTTTCATCATTGAGCCAAAAAGGCACATTCATACGTGAACGACAATGCTTAGCAACCTTATTACTATAAAACGGTGATTCATCAATAAAGCCGTACAGCAGTTCGGCTTTTGCTATATTTTGCTGTTCCATGGCTTTAACACCACCATTTTTCTCAAGCCAGTCAAATACTTCTGCCGCTAAATACCAAGCAAACGTAGGTGGCGTGTTATACATGCTGCCTTGTTTTACTTCGAGTGCGTAATCAAATATACCTGGCTTTGCAACCCCTTCACGCTCAAGCAACGTTTTACGAATGATCACAATGGCAAGGCCTGATGGACCAATATTCTTTTGTGCACCAGCGTAAATTAAATCAAACTGATCAACATCAAACTCACGCGATAAAATAGTTGATGACATGTCTGCAACGATCGGCGCTGTTGGGTGACTTGGTACATCAAACACTTCAATGCCATCAATGGTTTCATTTGGACAATAGTGGATGTATGAAGGATCGGCTGGAAATTGCCACTCACTAACTGGTTTGATAGAAAATTGCTCATTTGTGTCATTACGGACATCAAGCTCAGTGACGGTAGTGAATTTGACCGCTTCGTCAACCGCACCTTTAGACCACACACCATTTTCACAATATACGGCGTCTTTACCTGCTTGGTGCAGGTTCAGTGGCACTGCAGCAAATTGGCCTCGACCACCGCCATGCATAAACAGCACTTCAAATTCATCGCTGATATTCATTAACCGGCGTAAGCTTGCTTCACATTGTGCCGTTAATGCTAAAAATTCTTTACTACGGTGACTGATCTCCATCACCGATACACCTAAATCTTGCCAATCAAGAAATTCTTTTTGTGCTTTTTCCATCACAGCTGGCGGCAACATTGCAGGCCCAGCACAAAAATTATATATACTCATTACCTTTCCTCATTCCAGTAATTTAACAATTGTTTTTAATTGCTAATTTTAACAATTAATTTTTTTGATTTTTATAGTAAAAAAAAGCGGCCGAAGCCGCTTTAATGATTAATGTTATGCCTCTGGAGGATTATCCCCAGCGTCATCATTAACAGTGTCGACTAGTTCAACGCTTTCACCTTCGATAATAGCGTTAAGCTCATCGATTTCGATCTCTTCGATACGTTGTAAACCAACTACTTGCTCTTCGTCAATAGTTCTTATCAAAATAACACCTTGGGTATTTCGCCCAACGGTAGAAACCTCATTAACACGAGTTCGCACCAGAGTACCTCGATTAGAGATAATCATGATTTCATCGTTATCGTCAACTTGTACAGCACCAACTACAGCACCGTTACGCTCACTTACTTTGATTGATACCACACCTTGAGTCGCACGACTCTTAGCAGGGTAGTCACTGAGCAATGTACGCTTACCGTAGCCGTTTTCTGTCACGGTTAAGATAGCACCATTCGTCTTAGGTACAATTAATGATACAACACGTTGGCCTTCAGGCATCTTAATACCACGAACACCTGTAGCAGTTCGGCCCATCTGACGAACACCCTTAAACTTGATTTCCGGGTTACCGTTTTCACCAAGTACTGGGTTGCCATTTTCATCTAAAACAGGTGATTCTTCAGCTTCTTTAAAGCGAACAACTTTACCAGCATCAGTAAACAACATGATTTCGTTGCTACCATCAGTGATATCGACACCAATCAAGCTATCACCGTCGTTTAAGTTAACGGCAATAATACCGCTAGCACGTTGACGGCTATACGCAGTCAATGGTGTTTTCTTCACGGTACCAAATGCAGTTGCCATAAAGATGTATTTATTTTCTTCATACTCACGTACTGGCAAGATAGCCGTAATACGTTCGTCGGCTTCAAGCGGCAATAAGTTTACAATTGGCTTACCACGGGCTGCACGACTGGCAAGTGGTAATTGATACACTTTAAGCCAATATAAGCGACCTGCCGTTGAGAAACAAAGAATCGTGTCGTGAGTATTAGCAACTAGTAGACGTTCAATGAAATCTTCATCTTTCATCTTGGTTGCTGATTTACCTTTACCACCACGGCGCTGTGCTTCGTAATCAGACAATGGCTGATACTTCACATACCCTTCGTGAGATAGGGTTACTACCACGTCTTCTTCAGTGATCAAGTCTTCAAGACTAATATCATGAGCCGCTGCATTAATTTCAGTACGACGTTCGTCGCCGTATTGCTCTTTAATTTCAACTAACTCATCGCGGATAACTTCCATTAAACGCTCAGGATTAGCAAGAATATATAAAAGCTCGGCAATTAAATCTAATAACGTTTGGTATTCGCTTAGAATCTTTTCATGTTCAAGACCTGTAAGCTTGTGTAAGCGTAAATCTAGAATTGCTTGGGCTTGTTGCTCAGAAATATAATACTGACCATCACGAATGCCTAAGTCATCCGCTAACCAATCTGGACGGGCAACATTTGCTTCACCAGCTTTTTCAAGCATGGCTTTTACATTACCTAATTCCCACGGGCGGCTAGCAAGTGCTACTTTAGCTTCAGCTGGCGTTGGTGAGTTACGAATAAGCTCGATAATTGGGTCAATGTTAGCAAGTGCAATTGCTAAGCCTTCAAGCATGTGTGCACGATCGCGGGCTTTACGTAGGTCAAATACCGTACGACGGGTCACTACTTCACGGCGGTGAATGATGAATTCTTCAAGCATTTCTTTTAAGTTGAAACACTTAGGCTGGTTATTGATCAACGCAACCATGTTCATACCAAACACAGTTTGTAACTGAGTTTGTGCATAAAGGTTGTTTAAGATCACTTCGCCTACGTCACCACGTTTGATCTCGATAACGATACGCATACCGTCTTTATCTGATTCATCACGTAATGCACTAATGCCTTCAATCTTCTTATCTTTAACAAGCTCAGCAATCTTTTCGATTAAGCGGGCTTTATTTACTTGATAAGGGATCTCGTGAACGATGATCGTTTCACGATGGGTTTTTTCGTCAACTTCAATTTCCGCACGTGCACGCATGTACACTTTGCCACGGCCAGTTAAATAGGCTTGTTCAATGCCTTTTTTACCGTTGATAATTGCCGCAGTTGGAAAATCTGGGCCCGGAATATAATCCATTAGTTCATGAATGGTTAATTCAGGGTTTTGAATAAGTGCTAAACAGCCATTCACAACTTCAGTTAAGTTATGAGGAGGAATGTTCGTCGCCATACCTACCGCAATACCCGATGAACCGTTCACTAATAAGTTAGGCACTTTGGTCGGTAATACGTCAGGAATTTGCTCTGTACCATCATAGTTAGGTACAAAATCAACAGTCTCTTTTTCAAGATCAGCCAAAAGCTCATGAGACATTTTCGCCATACGGACTTCGGTATAACGCATTGCTGCTGCTGAGTCACCATCAACTGAACCAAAGTTACCTTGGCCGTCAACTAACATATAACGTAAAGAGAATGGCTGGGCCATACGTACGATTGTGTCATACACCGCACTGTCGCCATGGGGATGGTATTTACCAATTACATCACCAACCACACGGGCTGATTTTTTGTAAGGCTTATTCCAATCATTATTAAGCTCGTTCATAGCAAACAAAACGCGGCGGTGAACAGGTTTTAAACCATCACGTACGTCTGGTAGTGCTCGTCCTACTATTACGCTCATTGCGTAATCTAAATAGGAGTTTTTTAACTCGTCTTCAATATTGACTGGCAGAATTTCATTGGCGAAATCAGTCATTTGATATCACATTCCTTCAGTATTGACCCACGAAAGTGCCACATATGGGCGCTTGCGGGGATTTAGTTATTATTACCAAGTCATGCTACCACAATTTATTTAGATTTACAGGCGCTAAATCTTTGCGATTTATTAATTTACCCCTATATAATGGCCTGAGATTGACGAGGAAGTTTTTTATGACCGAACATCAGAATGTAGATAGTGCAGAAATTGCAAAGTTTGAAGCCATCGCTGAGCGTTGGTGGGATCGTGAAGGCGAATTTAAACCCCTTCATGAAATTAATCCATTAAGATTAGATTTTATTGCCGACAAGGCCAAAGGCTTATTCGACAAAGAAACACTCGATGTCGGCTGTGGTGGCGGTATATTGAGTGAAAGTATGGCGCGAATGGGCGCACATGTGACTGGTATTGATATGGGTCAAGAGCCGTTAACCGTTGCGAAACTACACAGTTTAGAAACCGGTGTAAACGTTGACTATATAAAAATACCTGCCGAACAGTATGCCAGCGAACACCCTGCCCGCTTTGATACTATTACTTGTATGGAAATGTTAGAGCATGTGCCAGACCCTGCATCTATCATTCATGCAGTAGCAGAATTAGCGAAACCTGGTGCCGATGTATTTTTCTCCACATTAAACAAAACCCCAAAAGCATATTTGTACGCAATTATTGGGGCGGAAAAATTATTGAAGATGGTGCCTGATGGAACCCATGATCATAAAAAGTTTATCAAACCAGCACAACTCATTGCATGGGCAGAACAAGCGGGCCTCAAAGTACGTGCTAGTGCGGGATTGAGTTATAACCCTTTATCAAAGCAGTACAGCTTAAATACCGATGTAAGCGTTAATTATATTCTGCATTTTGAGAAACTAGCGTAATGGCTGGTTTTAACACAGCAACCCCCGCAATTGATTACGACGCCTTTATTTTTGATTTAGACGGTACATTACTCGATACCGCAGATGATTTAGGGGCTGCGCTAAATTACGTACTCGCTGATCATAACCAACCATCAGTAACCGCTGATATATATCGCCCTGCAGCTTCTAACGGTGCAATGGCGCTGCTTGCAGCTGGATTTGGTCAGCAATGGCACGATCACCCAAATCAAGCTGACTTACGCCAGCAGCTATTAACTGCCTACGCAGATAATATTGCCACCCATAGTCAATGCTTTACTGGAATTGCACAATTATTGATCGCACTTGATCAACAACAGATCAAATGGGGGATCATGACTAATAAACCTGAGTTTTTGACTATTCCATTAGTTGCTGCAATTGCTGAACTCAAAGATGCACAAGCAATTGTCAGTGGTGACACCCTCGATATCGCTAAACCATCTCCTTTACCTTTACTGCATACAGCCCAACTGTTAGATGTTGATCCGAGTCGTTGTTTGTATATCGGTGATGCGCAGCGTGACATAATTGCAGCCAAGGCTGCAAACATGCATAGCGCTGCTGCGTTGTGGGGCTACATCCCTAGTGAAGCTGAAGCATTGAGTTGGCAAGCCGATTTTAATTGGCAGTCACCTATTGATGCATTTAACCATATATAGTGCCATGTTAAATTTTAACCACTACATATTGTGATCGTGTTACTTTTTGCACATTGTTTGTTGATAAAAAAAGCAGCCAAAATTTATTTTTAAAATGCGTAAATTTAATCGATCATCAGTTGATTTTTATAAATTTCATTTTAATCAGATGGTCAAAGGTTAATGGCTACTAACACAAGCATGTTATCCCAACGTTATCCACAATTAGGGGCGTTTATGCCCCTTGCAAATGATCGCATACCACACTATCTTGTGATCTAGAATTTGATGAACACCAGATGTTGTGGCTAAATGTTATTCAATTAAATTCGCGCTAATACAGTTTTATTGCAATAAAAAATTTATTTTAAGAAAAATGTGTCACTAAAAAATATTATATCCCAAGGAATACAGGCAAAACTATGAACCAACAGCTATCTGTAAGCAAACGTGACGGCCGTAAAGAGTCACTTGATTTAGATAAGATCCATCGCGTTATTGCTTGGGCCGCCGAAGGTCTAAATAATGTGTCTGTCTCACAAGTTGAGCTGAAATCGCACATCCAGTTTTATGATGGTATTCGTACTGAAGACATCCATGAAACCATCATCAAAGCGGCCGCTGATCAGATCTCTAAAGAGTCGCCTGATTATCAATATTTATCAGCCCGCTTAGCTGTATTCCATTTGCGTAAAAAAGCCTATGGTCAATTTGAGCCACCGCGCTTGTATGATCATATCGTTAAGTTAGTTGAAGATAAGCGTTACGATGCACACTTACTAGCTGACTACACAGAGCAAGAAATTGATCAACTGGATGAATACCTTGATCATGGACGTGATTTAAACTTCAGCTATGCTGCTGTTAAACAGCTTGAAGGTAAATATTTAGTACAAAACCGTGTTACGGGTGAAATTTATGAAAGCGCACAGTTTTTATATATTTTAGTTGCGGCCAGTTTGTTCTCTGATTACCCAAAAGAAACGCGTTTAGACTACATAAAGCGTTTTTACGATGCGGTGTCATTGTTCAAAATTTCATTACCTACGCCTATTATGGCGGGAGTTCGTACCCCTACGCGTCAATTCAGTTCATGTGTACTGATTGAATGCGGTGACAGCCTAGATTCAATTAATGCAACCTCATCAGCGATTGTAAAATACGTATCGCAACGTGCAGGTATTGGTATTAATGCTGGTCGTATTCGCGCACTAGGTAGCCCTATTCGCAATGGTGAAGCATACCACACTGGTTGTATCCCGTTTTATAAGCACTTTCAAACGGCCGTTAAAAGTTGTTCGCAAGGTGGTGTCCGTGGTGGCGCAGCAACCCTGTTCTATCCACTTTGGCATCTAGAAGTTGAAAACTTATTAGTGCTTAAAAACAACCGTGGTGTTGATGATAACCGCGTTCGTCACTTAGATTACGGTGTACAGTTTAATAAACTAATGTACTCACGTTTGATCAAAGATGATTACATCACATTATTCAGCCCGTCTGATGTGCCTGGTTTATATGATGCATTTTTTGAAGATCAAGATGAATTTGATCGTCTTTACGTACAATATGAACAAGACGAGTCAATTCGTAAAAAACGTATTAAAGCGATTGAGCTGTTTTCAATGTTTGCACAAGAGCGTGCTAGCACTGGCCGCATCTATTTACAAAACGTTGACCACTGTAATACACACAGCCCGTTCATCGCTAAAGTGGCACCAATTCGCCAATCTAACTTATGTTTAGAAATTGCATTACCAACAAAACCACTTAACAATGTTAATGATGAAGAAGGTGAAATTGCACTGTGTACGCTGTCGGCCTTTAACTTAGGTGCGATTGAGTCACTGGATGAACTTGAAGAGCTTGCAGAACTTGCGGTACGTGCACTTGATAACTTACTGGATTTCCAAGACTACCCGGTGCCAGCAGCACATAATGCAACGATGGGCCGTCGTACACTCGGAATAGGCGTAATCAACTACGCATATTACCTTGCTAAAAATGGCAAACGTTATTCTGATGGCAGTGCCAATGCATTGACTCACAAAACATTTGAAGCAATTCAGTATTACCTGATGAAAGCCTCAAATGAACTGGCTAAAGAACGTGGTGCATGTCCTAAATTTAACGAAACAACGTATTCGCAAGGTATTATGCCAACCGATACGTACAAACGTGATTTGGATAAAATTTGTGATGAACCATTGCATTTAGATTGGGATACATTACGTGCCAATATTAAAGAGCATGGTATGCGTAACTCAACGTTATCTGCGTTGATGCCATCTGAGACATCGTCGCAAATTTCAAATGCAACTAATGGTATTGAACCACCACGTGGTCATATCAGTGTTAAAGCCAGTAAAGATGGTATTTTAAAACAAGTTGTACCTGAGTATGAACGCCTTAAAAATAATTATGAATTATTGTGGGATATCCCATCAAATAAAGGTTATTTAGAATTAGTGGGTATTATGCAAAAGTTTGTTGACCAAACAATCTCTGCCAATACTAACTACGATCCAAATAAGTTTGAAGGTGGTAAAGTACCAATGAAGGTCTTATTACAAGATTTACTGGGTGCTTACAAACTTGGCGTTAAAACCCTTTACTACCATAACACCCGTGATGGTGCATCTGATATGCAAGAAGATACACCAGAAGTGGAAGATGATGATTGTGCAGGCGGTGCGTGTAAAATCTAATCGGTAATAAATATAAATTGGAAGCGGGCTATACGCCCGCTTTGCCCTGTTCGTTTTTTGAGTGATCTTATGTCTTATACTACTTTTAGCCGAAACCATAATAACCAATTACAAGAACCGATGTTTTTCGGCCAAACCGTTAACGTATCGCGTTATGATCAACAGAAGTACCCTATTTTCGAAAAGCTAATTGAAAAACAACTATCGTTTTTTTGGCGTCCTGAAGAAGTCGATGTAAGTAAAGATCGGTTAGATTTTCAGGCTTTACCTGATCACGAAAAACATATCTTTTTAAGTAACTTAAAATATCAAACATTGCTTGATAGTGTGCAAGGTCGCTCGCCTAATGTTGCGTTACTGCCAATTGTGTCGATCCCAGAACTTGAGACCTGGATTGAAACATGGGCATTTAGTGAAACAATCCATAGCCGTTCATATACACATATTATTCGTAACGTTACCCAAGCCCCTGAGCTTATTTTTGATGATATTGTTAGTAACGAAAAGATCAGTGAACGTGCTGATGCCGTAACTAAATATTACGATGAATTAATTAATAAAGTGGCTGTGTATAACTTATACGGTGAAGGTAAACATGAACTTAATGGCGAAACAGTTCATATCAGTTTATTTGAACTTAAAAAGCTTTTATACCTTGCAATGATGTCAGTGAATATCTTAGAAGCGATCCGTTTTTATGTCAGCTTTGCCTGTTCATTTGCGTTTGCAGAGCGAGAATTAATGGAAGGTAACGCTAAAATTATTAAGCTGATCGCCCGTGATGAAGCGCTTCATCTTTCTGGTACTCAGCATATTTTGAATATTATGCAAGATGGTAAAGACGATCCTGAAATGGCTATCGTAGCAGCCCAGTGTCGTGATGAAGCGATCAAGATGTTTGTTGATGCTGCTGAACAAGAAAAAGAATGGGCTGAATACCTGTTTAAAGATGGTTCAATGATTGGCTTAAACAAAGATATTTTATGCCAATACGTTGAGTACATTACTAATGCTCGTATGACTGCAGTTGGTTTACCAACACAGTTTAAAACCAGCAGTAACCCTATCCCATGGATCAATTCATGGTTAGTGTCAGACAATGTACAAGTTGCTCCACAAGAAGCGGAGATCAGCTCATACCTTGTAGGCCAAATTGACTCTCAAGTTAATGCCTCTGATTTCGGTGACTTCGATCTCTAATGACCAGCAACAAAACTGCAAAGATCCACTTTGCAGATAATAGCCAGTGTGTAGATTTTGACACTGGCTGTCATTCCCTTTTAGACTGCCTAGAACAACAGCAATATGAAATTCCTTTTCAGTGTAGAGAAGGATATTGTGGTGCCTGTAGAGCAACCCTAGTAGCAGGGCAAGTCACCTATAACGAAGAACCACTCGCCTTTGTACGTGATGGAGAAGTACTGCTGTGCTGCTGTAAACCCGATGGCAATATCACTCTCAATTTGAAGTAATTTGTTAATGCCAGTCAAACTGCTTTGTTTCATAGCAATGTATTTTATCACTGATCATTAAACTACTTTCATCTATGGTTACATCCCAATTTAAACTGCGGGTTAAATCCACCTGAATATCATCAATAAACTGCTGGTCAATCTCAATAATATGGCTATTATCAAATAACTTTAACCGTGACTGAGATTGCGTTAACCATTCACTATTGCCCGTTGTTAAAATTAATAATTCATCCACTTGCTTAGCGATCTTAACTAATTCATCAAGGTCAGGTTTATCAACACTTAACCAGGTTTTATAATGTTCATCCAACGCTTGAATTCCTACATCTGGCTGTAGTTTATCAGCAAGTTTATTAAGCACTGCATGGCTGTCATAAGATAAAATACAATAGCCTAACAGCTTTAAAACAAAATGCTCCAGTGTTTCATTTTTAGTCAACGCTGTGGTAAAAATTTCTTTGTGATTACGCTGATGACGCAGATCAGCTATGCTAAATCGCGCTTTAAAAATACGTGTTTTATCAGACATAATATTCACCAGTCTCGCCGTTACTCCTATTGAGTATAGCCCAATCTGATATAAGCACGTTTATTTTAAAGTTATGGTATAACATTATTGATCAGCACAAATGATGGTGTTATATTATATCACAACATAATAGCAACAACGTAGTAACCATGATCCGACATTCATTAATATCAACTGCAATTATCACTGCTTTAAGCTCTTTTTCTGCTCATGCTGCGCTGGTAACTGGGCAAGTTTTTGACAATAACAAGCAACCACTCAGCTATGCCGATGTGCACGTACACGGTAAAGCACAGTCAATTAAAACTGACGAGAATGGCCGATTTAGTATTAATATTGATGCTAATAGCCAATTACATATTAGTAAAAATAATTTTGTTGATGCTAGAGTTCAAGTAACTGAAACCAGTTCTGCTCTAAATATCACGCTTGTACCTACGTCAGTTGAATCTGTCGTTGTGTATGCCTCCGCCCTGCATAAAAATAGCTTAGAGATGATTTCACCAGTGAGTGTACTCAGTGGTGATGAACTGCGCAATAAAGCAAAACCCACGTTAGGCGAAACGCTCAAAGGCCTTCCGGGTGTTAATGCCAGCTATTTTGGCCCTGTTTCATCTAGCCCTATAATCCGTGGCCTAGATGGCCCTCGCGTTAAAATCACCCAAAATGGCTTAGACAGCAGCGATGCGTCACGTATTGGCCCAGATCACGCAACATCGAATGACAGCCTAGCTGCAGAACAGATTGAAGTTTTGCGTGGCCCAGCTACGCTACTTTATGGCTCAGGCGCGATTGGTGGCGTAGTTAACGTAGTAGATAACCGCATTCCAACTGATAATATCGAGCAGTTAACTGGGGCTGTTGAATACAGCCATGACACGGTTTCAAATGCCAACACCTATGCTGCCAAGCTTGAGACGGGCCATAACAACTTTAACTTCCATTTTGACGGTACCAAACGCACTGGTGATGACTACCAAACTCCGCGTTTTAACTTACCTGAAGAAGAGCACGAAGATCATGAGGGTCATGACGAAGAAGAGCATGAAACAGCCACCTCGGTAAAAAATACCTTTATTGATAGCCAAACCGTTAACTTTGGTACCAGCTATGTAGGTGAGCATTTAACGCTAGGTGTTTCTTATGGCCGTATTGAAACCGACTACGGTATTCCAGCACATAGCCATGAACATGAACATGGCCATGATCACGAACACGAGCATGATGAAGGCGAAGAAGAAGCCGTTTATGCGCGTGTAGAACAAGATCGCTGGCAAGGTTTGATGAGCTATGCATTACACAACAACTGGATTGAAACTATTAATTTACGTCTAGGTTATACTGATTATCGCCATGCTGAAATTGAAGATGGCGCGATCGGTACTATCTTTAGTAATGAAACCACTGAAGCACGTTTAAATATTGAGCATAAGTTAGGTAATTGGCATGGTATGGCTGGTTATCATTTTAGTGACTCTGATTATGATGCCGATGGTGAAGAAGCCTTCACACCCGCTAGCAAAACGACTACTCATGCATTATTTATCCTCGAAGAAAAACAGTTTGGCGACGTGACATTAGAATTAGGTGCGCGTATTGAAGATTATAATATTGATAGTAATGTCGGTGCTGCTGCGCATGACCATGACCATGACCATGACCATGAAGATGATCATACTGATGAACATGCCAATGAAATAACGCCTTACAGTAAAAGCTTTACTAATCTGAGCGCTTCAGCAGGCGCTATTTGGCAATATACACCCGGACAAAGTATTGCGCTGAGCGTGTCACACTCTGAACGCGCACCGTTATCAGCCGAGCTATTATCAAATGGTGTCCATATTGCAACTGGCACCTATGAGCTTGGTTTAGGCTACGCGATAGAAGACGGTGAAATTCACTTCGAACCTGAAAATATCAAACAAGAAACATCAACCAATATTGATTTTGGCTTTAGACGCTTTAGTGGCGATTTTGGTTATACGGTTAACTTTTTCTATAACGACATTGCCAATTTTTACTATCAGCAGAACACGGGGTTAGTGTTTGATGAAGAGCACGGCCTTGAAGCTGCAGAGCCTGGCCACGATGATGGTATGGCTGTTTATCAATTTGTCAGTAAAGATGCGAAATTATACGGCATTGAATTTGACGCACATTATCAATTAAATTCAAATGCGATGGTAAAAGTATTTGGTGACTCAACCACTGCAAAACTTGCTGATGATGAAGGGTATTTACCGCGTATTCCGGCAAATAAGTTAGGTTCAGAATTACAGTATAATATCAGTGATTGGCAGTTCAGCTTAACTGGCACACACTACTTTGAACAACGTGATATTACGGCTTATGAAACCGCAACTGATAGCTATACACTGTTTGATGCGCAAGCAAATTACCAATTAAGTGTCGGTCCGGTAGATACACAGTTTTATATCAACGTTGATAATATTACGGATGAACTGGGTTTTGTACATAGTTCATTTATTAAAGATGAAGCGCCACTACCCGGGCGTAACTTTAGAATTGGTCTACGTGGTTATTTCTGAACTCAGTAAATAACCATAAAAAAGCCGCGCTAATAGTTATTAGCGCGGCTTTTTATTACTCAATTTCTAATTAAAGAATTTCGTGTAGCTCAACGTCAAATACCAGTGTTGAGAATGGTGCAATTGCAGCACCGGCACCACGTTCTCCATAAGCAAGCTCATGAGGAACATAGATACGCCATTTGGTGCCTTCAGGCATCATTTGTAATGCTTCAGTCCAGCCTTTGATCACGCCACCAACTGGAAACTCAGCAGGTTGACCACGCTCATAAGAGCTGTCAAATACAGTACCGTTGATAAGTGTACCGTGATAATCAACACGCACTGTTGACTCAGCAGTTGGCTTGTTGCCTTCACCTGTTGCTAGTACTTCATATTGAAGACCAGACTCAGTCACTGTGATTTCAGCACGTTTTGCATTTTCTTCTAAGAATGCAATGCCTTCAGCTGCAAGTACTTTCGCCTCTTCTTCACGACGTGCTTGGATTTCAGTGTTGATTTTTTCGAATGCAGCTTGGATCTCAGGGATCTCAACTTGGAAATCGCCGCCCACATACGCATCTTTCATGCCTGCAAATACTGAATTTAAGTTTAAACCTTCGAAAGGGTTAGCTTTAAGTTGCTCACCCATCTGTAGGCCAATACCGTAACTTGCTTTTTCAGCATCTGTAGTAAAATTATCTGACATAATATGTTTCACGTTTTGTTTATACCAAGCTTAATAACGCTGGTATCAGTTAAAAGACGCGCCTATGCTATCATAAAAAAAAGCCCTTTTGGGCTTCTTTAGAGCTAGTTTTTAGTGAGTTTTCGCTTTATTAATCGCACAGCAAAAGTCAAGATTGGCAAGCTGATTAAAATACCAGCAAGTAATGGACGACTCAGTAATGCCTGCGTACCAACTAATAACACCGGCACGACTAATAAACCGATACAACCAATAAATATTGCCGCAATTTCTGGCCAGTATTTATCATATTTAGTAATTAAATGCCCAGCTAATAGATTAAAGCCTAGGCAGTAAAGCATAGCTGTGAGCAATACATGCTCTGGTTGTGCATCCATCGCCATTTTAACGAGTAAGTTAATAGCACTGTGATAACAGTAGCCAAACACCGACCATAACAGTATGTGTTTTAGCACCCGTTGTGTGGTGTTTAATTGATTTTGCTGTGACATCTTAAACTCCAGATAGCAAAAAGCCGCCCATAAGGCGGCTTTTTAAATATGGTGGAGAGATAGGGATTTGAACCCTAGAGGGGCTATAAACCCCTGCCGGTTTTCAAGACCGGTGCATTCGACCACTCTGCCATCTCTCCGTACGGCGCGGATAATAGGGGTTAGCCGCCTTGTTGTAAAGCCCTAAAAGTAAAAAAGTTCAAATTAATCGTTACAATTACTCGAAGCGCTTAAAAATACATCAATAATACTGTTTTGGACGTTTCGCGACCCACGAACACAGTAAGCAGACTAATAAGCTAAAAGTTACAAAACTTAAGCTCTGAAAGATTAAATCAAAGCGGTTTAGATCATCACTTGGTACAAGCACCAATACAAAAGCGGGTAAAATACTCACAAACAACACGTAACAACACACTTTAAACGCTCTACCAAAATCAAATCGTCTTGTGTGTTGCATCCACCACGCTAAGATAACCACAATAGCAGTTGATGAGATCGCGATTAAATGAGGAGTCTGTGTACTAAATGCTGTGTAAAGAGTGATAGCCGCACCAACAAAGCCCCATAAGGACCACGTTAACCATTTTTCTTTTTCACGTAAAAATAAATTTCCCATTATCCTCGTCTTCTTGTTGTTATTCTAATTAAGACACTCCATACATTAACAAACTGCAGAAAAATAACAAACCATTGTATTGAGGGTTATTGCATCCAAGCGCTTCAGACAGCCAAGCTACCTAAAGATAATAACAAAGGTAGCCTTAATGCACTCTGACTGAAATAACACGACAAAGTTCCAATTAATTACGTTTTGGCAACTATAAGTGTGTGAAAAAGTGTTCTGGGCTATGACGAACAGCCTTTTTACAGTCCACTTCTGGAGTGCCTAAATACAGGTAACCGACAATCTCATCTTCATTATCAAGCTTTAACGCCGCTTTTACCGCCTCACTTTGCGCAAAGTAACCAGTACGCCAGACACCACCAAGTCCCTGCGCAAAAGCTGCTTGTTGCATAGCTAACACAGCACAACCAGCACTTTGTACTTGTTCGATACGCGGTACTTTTGGGTGCGCTTGATATTTGGCAATGGCAATGATTATCATCGGTGCACGCAGCGGTAACTCTTTGGCACGATTAATGACTTTTTCATCTTGTTGTTCTGCAACTGCACTTTGATAATAAATTTCGCCGAGTCGTTCTCGCGCATCTTCTGCAACAACAATAAATTGCCAAGGCGCAAGGCAACCATGATCAGGCACACGAAGCGCTGCTTGTTTAATAATATCAAGTTGACTGTTGTTTGGGGCAGGTGCAATCAGTCGAGGATCTGACTGACGAGTCAATAAAAGCTCAATAGCGTCCATAGCGATTCTCTAATTAAAAAAGAAACTAGCATAGCATTGATAGGGATTGCTGAGAAAGTTTGAAAGTTAGAAAGTTTGCGACGGGCGTCGCAAACTGACAGGTAGAGATTTAGATTATTCGAATCTTTTCCGTAACCAGTGATCAAGGCTAACAAAACGCCCACCGCCGGTAAAAAATAAACTCAATAACATCGCAAAATAAATTGCTGAAAACTCAATGCCATTATTCAAAATCGACGGTTTACCCTTTTCATAAAGGTAATCTGGGAAACCATGTTCTTGTACAAGTCCTCGAATTTTCTCAATACGTTCTTTTACTTCACGAGAATTATCTAAACTTTCTTTTGCACCGGGGATCGCCAACCAATCAAGTACTTGTGCAGCACTGGTATCTGGATCTGTCGGCGCAATCGCAAACCAGCCATTGTGCCAATGTACAGAGGTTGCGGCAACGACCATAGTAAACATCAGCGGTATGCTAACCAGACGGGTTAATAAACCAACTAAGAGCAGCCAGCCACCGAGAAATTCACTCCAGCCAGCTAAAAAAGCCAGTAAATCAGGAAAAGGTAAGCCTAAGCCCCAGTCTGGGTTACCAAACCAAGCAACAACATCTGGAGAAGCTAAAAAGAATTCAAAAAACCCATTACCATTACCACTGATATTTAGCTTGTTATAACCTGCGATGATCATAACTGGCGCCAGTATCAGTCTAAATAGTAAAGCAGGGATACCATCAAAAATGGCTATTTTTTGGAGGGAAGTTTTATATAGTGTGATCAATGTATTCATCGTAGCAGTCTAGTCTTTTGTAATGTATTAAACAAAGACCGCTACGATTAAAAGTTTATTTCAGTTAAATTTTACGCGCGACCTGAAGCGCTTCATAAATAGCTCGTTTTGCATCAATTGCTGATGCTAATTTGGCCCCGCCAATTACATGTACTTTAGGATTATCGATTAACCCCGACATTAATTCGTTATTAGAGACTTGCCCGATACAAGCGATCACTGTATCAACAGGTAGCACCTGCTCCTCTCCTGCCACAGTAATTTTTAGACCTTGCTTATCAAAATGATGATACTGACAATCAGCGATCTGTTTTACACCATGTTGCTTTGCAACTTGACGATGTATCCAGCCCGTTGTTTTACCAAGCTCACTGCCAAAACGCCCGGCGCTGCGTTTTAGCATAAACAATTGACGATTATCTTTATCTGGACTTGGCTGACACTCAATTCCCCACTGCGATTTAAAATCAGCAATACTTTGGTCTTTATGTTCACTTAAAAAAGCAACCATATCAAAGCCAATGCCGCCGGCACCTAAAATTGCAATCGATTGCCCTAATTCAACTTCGCCTCGAATAACTTCATCGTATGAAAAAACACGTTTATTATCCGCGCAGGTAAAGTTTGCCTCACGCGGGCGCACACCCGTTGCAAACACCACGTCATCGTATTGCTCAAGCATTTTATCGGTAAAAGGAGTATTGAGTGTTACCGTGACCTTCAGACGTTCAAGTTCATTAATAAAATAACGCAAGGTATGATTGAAATCTTCTTTACCAGGAATTCGCATCGCTAAATTAAATTGGCCGCCCATATCTGTATTTTTATCAATCAGCGTTACCGTATGGCCTTTTTGCGCTAAGTAACAACTGGCAGATAAGCCCGCAGGCCCAGCACCTACAACCAACACATTTTTAGCCTTGTTGGTCAGCTCAAGAGGATAATCTAGCTCAAACCCCGCTTGAGGATTCACTAAGCATGTTGCTCGTTTACCTTTAAATACATGATCTAAACAGCCCTGATTACAGCCGATACAAATATTAATGTGTTTACTTTGTTGTGCTTGATATTTATTAAAAAATTCTGGATCGGCTAATAGTGGTCGTGCCATCGAAATCAGATCTGCATCCCCTGCAGTTAAAATTTCATTGGCAATCTCAGGAGTATTAATACGATTTACAGCAATGACAGGAACCGATACCACTTCTTTTAAACGTTTTGAAGCTTCTTTAAATGCACCTGCTGGCACCATACTCGCAATGGTAGGTACTCGTGCTTCATGCCAGCCTATGCCAGTATTTAAAATATCAACTCCAGCCTGCTCTAATGCTTTGGCCTGGATCGTAACCTCTTCAGGTGTTGACCCATTAGGAATTAAATCCATCACCGATAATCGAAAGATAATTAAAAATTCTTTATTTACTTTGGCACGTACAGCTTTGACTATCTCTAACGCTAAACGCATACGGTTTTCTAAACTTCCACCGTATTCATCTGAGCGTTTATTGGTATGCGGTGCCATAAACTCATTAATCAAATAACCTTCTGAGCCCATCACTTCAACGCCATCGTAGCCTGCCTTTTGTGCTAAATAGGCGGAATGAGCAAAGTCTTTGATGGTTTTTTTTATTGCACTGAGCGACATTGCTTTGGGTTGATATGGGTTAATAGGTGCTTTAATTGCACTTGGTGCTTGATTAAATGGATGATACGCATAACGTCCAGCATGTAATAATTGTAAGCAAATCTTACCGCCGTGTTGATGGACAACATCAGTGTATGCACGGTGCTTAAACACATCATAATAGCTATTAAAAGACGATGAGATTGGGGTTAATTTGCCACGCAAATTAGGACTGTAGCCCCCCGTAATGAGCATCGCAGTACCACCTTTAGCGCGCGCTTCATAAAAAGCACGCAGGCGTTTTCGATTATGCCATCCCTCTTCAAGCCCCGTGTGCATTGAGCCCATTACCAAACGGTTACGTAGCTGTGTGTGTTTCAATTGTAATTGTTGTTCTAACATCCTCTGCCCCAATGAACTGGTCTAACCTCTATACATTAGCCAATTTTGCTCGATTGGCAAGCAATAAGCAACAAAAGCGATAAATTAGCTAATATTTTCACATTCTCACGGTTAAAACCTCGCTCATAAATACTTAGTTACGATTTAACAGTTAAATTAATTTTTATTCTGGGCTAAGATGGTGACAGATATAAGTTGTACCAGACTAAGGATTTATTTTGATTGCAAAGCTATTTAAAGGACTGTGGGCAGGAATTAACTTTTCTCGTCGTTTAGTCCTCAATTTTTTATTTGTGTTACTCGTTATTCTTTTCATTGTTTCAATCGCAAGCGATGACAATGAAATCAATGTTGCTGACACATCGGTGCTCAGGCTAAACCTCAATGGTCCAATCGTAGAAGAAAAAGTTTACGTTGATCCAATTGAAGCTGCCATCAATGATGCAACACAGGGCAACGACGAGCCGGCTGAAATTTTACTTGATGATATTATCGAAGTAATTGATCAAGCCACTGAAGATAAACGCATTAGTGTGATTTTGCTGGATTTACAAAAAATGCCTAACGCGCATTTAAATAAATTAAAACAAATCACTCAAGCGTTAGAGCGGTTTAAAGCGAGCGGCAAAAAAGTAATTGCCTCTGGTTATTATTACTCACAAGCACAATATTACATTGCTGCGCACGCTGATGAAATATCGATGCACCCTTATGGCGGTGTAGAGATCCAAGGCTTTGGCATGTACCCATTGTATTTTAAAGATGCGCTTGAAAAACTCGGTATCACTCAGCATATTTTCCGTGTTGGTACATTTAAATCGGCTGTTGAACCGTTTATTCGTAACGATATGTCAGATGCAGCAAAAGAAGCTAATAATGTATGGCTAGGTGCATTGTGGAAAGAATACAAACAAGACGTTGCCGCTGTGCGCCCATTTGATGAAGCAAACTTTGATGAAACAATGGACGTTTTTCTGGCTAAAATGCAAGCAGTTAATGGCGATTCAGGTAAATATGCCCTTGAACATCAATGGGTTGATTCTTTAAAAACCAATCAACAAATGCGTCAACAATTAATTGCCTTAGTAGGCACTGAAGAAACGGGCAAAACCTTCAACCAAGTATCATTTAAAGAATATCTCTCATTGGTTAAACCGCCGATTGAGTTTGATAACCCAATGACAGAAAAAGTCGCCGTTGTGGTTGCACGCGGTACTATCTCTGACGGCGAACGTAAAGCCGGTGAAATTGGTGGTGACTCTACAGCGGCCTTACTACGTAAAGCACGCTTAGATGATAAAGTAAAAGCGGTTGTACTGCGTATTGATTCTGGCGGTGGCAGTATGTTTGCCTCTGAAGTTATTCGTGCTGAAGTACTTGCTCTTAAAGCAGCTGGTAAACCAGTGGTTGCTTCAATGAGCTCAGTAGCAGCTTCTGGCGGCTACTGGATTGCCTCTGCTGCCAACGAAATTTGGGCAGCACCGAGCACAATTACCGGCTCAATTGGTGTATTTGGTAACTTTATGACCTTTGAAAACACCATGGCTAAATTAGGTGTTTATTCAGATGGCGTTGCCACAACTGAAATGGCTGGTCTATCAATCGCTCGCCCGCTTAATGAAAAAATGGCACAGGTTATTCAACTAAGTGTAGAAGATGCTTATCAACGCTTCTTAGAGGTTGTTGGTGAAGCACGAAATATGACCCCTGAGCAAGTTGACTCTATTGCACAAGGCCGTGTTTGGATTGCAAGTCAAGCGCAAGAGCTTGGCTTAGTTGACAAATTAGGCAATAAGCAAGACGCTATCAAAGCGGCAGCTGAACTGGCTAAGCTTGATTTTTATGAAGTTAAAACCATTAAGCAGAGTCTATCGGCGGAAGAGAAATTAATGCAGGATATTTTTGGAAATGCATCGATTAGATCGCTAATTGGCTCACAAAGTACGCTACAAAACGCACTCTCAAACCAAGCATCTATCAATGGTTTAGTTAAGCAATTAACAACTGAGGTTGAAGGTCTAAAAGATTACAACGATCCGCAAGGCATTTATGCCCGCTGCTTAGTGTGTAATATTTCGCAATAAATAGTGTATAGGCTGTAATCGCAGCAACTAACCGTTATACTAAGCCCAGTTTTTTTACTGGGCTTTTTTTATGAAACGTAAACGTATTTATATCGCATATACTGGCGGTACGATTGGGATGAAAAAATCGAGTCGAGGCTATATTCCCGCTGAAGGTTTTTTAACACAAACCGTAGAAAACAATGCCGAATTTAATCGTGATGAAATGCCCTTATTCGATATTCACGAGTATTGCCCGCTGATTGACTCATCAGACATGTCCCCTGCTCATTGGCAACTAATCGCAGATGATATTAAAAGTAAATACCAAGATTATGATGGCTTTGTCGTGCTTCATGGCACAGATACCATGGCGTATACCGCATCTGCTTTGTCCTTTATGTTTGAAAACTTAACAAAGCCAGTGATAGTGACAGGCTCGCAAATTCCACTGTCGCAATTGCGCTCTGATGGCCAAGTAAATTTACTTAATGCGATGTATTTAGCGGCTAATTATCCGATTGCTGAGGTTAGTTTATTTTTTAATAATCAATTATTTCGCGGCAATCGTGCGACTAAAGCGCATGCCGATGGCTTTGATGCCTTTGCATCCCCTAACCTAGATCCATTAGCACTATCAGGTATTAATATTCAATTATTAAAAGGCCAGTTAAGCCCGTATGTTGAAAATGAGCTACAAGTCACCAACATCACGCCGCAACCTATTGGTGTTTTATACTTGTATCCTGGGATCAGTCATGCTGTAGTTAAAAGTCTGGTAAACGACAATATCAAAGCCCTCGTATTATTGAGCTTTGGTGTGGGCAATGCGCCACAAGATCCAGACTTTTTAGAGATCCTCTTCAGCGCAAGTAAGCGCGGAATGGTTATCGTCAATTTAACCCAGTGCTTAAAAGGGCATGTAAATATGGGCGGCTATGCAACTGGTAACGCATTACTTAACATTGGTGTGATCAGCGGTTACGATATGACCTTAGAGGCATGCTTAACTAAATTACATTACTTATTTAGCCAAAAGCTTGAAATTGAAACTATTCGCCATTTAATGCAAGACAACTTACGTGGTGAGTTAAGTAGATAAGCTGAGCGCTTTATAATAAAAACTATTTTTTAAATTAAAAAGGCACGCTAATTAGCGTGCCTTTCATTTAAACCTATTGGTCTAATTAACGTACTTTCGCGTCAATCTCTACTAAATCAGTTAAATGACATACCTCACCACTATGAGTTTTAATGCCATGCTCACCAAAATAATCTCGCTGTGCTTGTACGAGATGACCATTGCTTGGTGTCGTCAACGTCGCAAAATACGTTTGCGTTGAGCTAAGTACCGGAAATGCTAATCCAGTCATCATTGCTTGACCTGCTATCTTACGCAGCGCTAATGACTCTTTTTCTAAAGTGTCGATAAACTCAACACCTTCAGCGATGTTATCTAAGTAATCAGCACGGATAATACAACCAGCACGCCACGTTTGCAGTGTTTTAGATAAATCGACTTTCCATTGATGTGCACGTGATGCACCTTTGATCAGCGCAAGGCCTTGACGATAAGCCAGTAAACTTGCAAACAAGAAGGCATCTTTAAGTTCATCTAAATCTAATTCAACCTGTGAAGTTGATTTAGCTGCATAGGTCATTTCTTTCGCTGCATGTGTGTCACCAGTATTGGTTAAGTGACGCGCTTGCACAGCTGCAACCAATGAAGGAACGGCGATACCCAGTTCTAATGCATTTTGTGCCGTCCACAAACCAGTGCCTTTCGCGCCAACTTTATTATCAATCAAATCAACTAACGCTTCACCCGCATCGGTTTCTAACGATAAAATATGACTTGAGATAGATAATAAATAGCTATTGAGTGTGCCTTCAGACCATTGATTAAAAATCTCTGCAACTTCATGTGGAGTGCGGTTAGTGCCTAAGCGTAATAATTGATACATTTCTGCGATTAGTTGCATTAATGCATATTCAATTCCGTTGTGCACCATTTTTACAAAGTGACCACTGGCTGATTGACCAACACGGGCAAAACACGATTCACCTTTGTAGCTTGCTGCTACTTTTTCAAACCATGGCTCAACGCGTTCCCAGCCGCCTTCTGAACCACTTGCCATCATCGCAGGACCATGACGCGCGCCTTCGGCACCGCCAGAAATACCCATCGTGGCAAATTCAAATTTATTTTGATATTTAAGTTTACGAGTAATACCGTCTTTATAATTACTATTGCCACAATCGACGATAATATCGTCACAATCAACGCCTGCATCAACTAAATCGCTGCAAACTTTATCGACTAACTCACCCGCTGGCACTAATAACAAAATTGAGCGAGGCGGCGTTAACCGTTTTACCATATCACCTAAATCAGACACAATGTGCAGACGATCTGCCATGCCTTGTAATTTAGCACAGCTTAATAGCTCTTCGCCCGCGTCTGGGTTTTTATCATAAGCTACTAGCGTCATCCCTTGTTCAATCAAGTTGAGAGCAAGATTTTTACCCATAACGCCTAACCCTACTAATGCAACTTGCATTTAGTGTCCTCCTCGGTAACAACTATTGGTTAGTAAATGAAATAATACCGCGCGCATTATATACCCAAGCCACTTAAAATTGCGAGCCTAGACAACAGATACAACGCTTTGCGCAAGACAAACACGCAAGATACAGTGATTATATCAAACAACCGTTGCCTCGGGGCGATAAATTTTCCTGATATGGATTTCTGAGTCGAGCATTGACGAGACCTGACACCGGTGTCATAATGTGGTCATAATTTTTTTGTATAAAATAATGACAGCTTTACACGTTACCTTGATGTCAACGCGCTATTTGCTGTCAGTAAAAACTGTATTATGCGTGTCAGTTAAACTAACACCTATAAATAACGAAAAACCGTCAACCTGCTTACAACATCGTAAGCCTACAGGAGAATTTGATGCTTAGACGCACAAAAATAGTCGCGACCCTTGGACCTGCAACCGATCGAGATAACAACTTAGAAAAAATAATCCGTGCTGGTGCAAACGTAGTGCGTTTGAATTTCTCACACGGCATTGCACAAGATCACAAAGACCGTGCCCAAGCTGTGCGTGACATTGCCAAAAAACTAGGCAAGCACATTGCTATTTTAGCCGATCTACAAGGCCCAAAAATTCGTGTGTCGACATTTAAAGATGGCAAAGTAACGCTATCTGTTGGTGCAAAATTTATTCTTGATGCAAAAATGGAAAAAGGCCTAGGCGATATCAACGCCGTTGGTATTGATTATAAAGAATTACCACAAGATGTTGCCCCTGGTGACTTACTACTTTTAAACGATGGTTTAATTCAATTAACAGTAGTAAATGTTGAAGGTCATTTAGTGCATACCACAGTAACTGTTGGTGGTGTGTTATCTAACAATAAAGGCATCAACCGCTTAGGTGGTGGTTTAACTGCTCCAGCCTTCACTGATAAAGATAAAGAAGATTTATTAACTGCAGCAGAAATTGATGTTGATTATATCGCAGTATCGTTCCCACGCAGTGGCGACGATATGCGTTATGTGCGTTCACTAGCTGAAGCTGCAGGCTCTAAAGCACAGCTTTTAGCTAAAATTGAGCGTGCTGAAGCCGTTGAAACGGTAGAAGCAGTTGATGATATTATTCTTGCTTCAGATGCGGTGATGGTTGCTCGTGGTGACTTAGGTGTTGAAATTGGTGATGCTGCCTTAATGGGTAAACAAAAACTCATTATCCGTCGTGCTCGCTCACTTAACCGTACCGTGATCACAGCAACACAAATGATGGAATCAATGATCGATAACCCAATGCCTACCCGTGCAGAAGTTATGGATGTTGCCAACGCAGTCCTTGATGGCACTGATGCGGTAATGCTTTCAGCTGAAACAGCGGCAGGCGATTACCCAGAAGAAACCGTGGCAACCATGGCGCGCGTTTGTTTAGGGGCAGAATCACAAAAAGAAACTCACGTTTCTAAACATCGCTTAGACAGCCGTTTCTCTTCTAATGCAGAATCAATTGCATTGTCAGCTATGTATGCGGCAAACCATTTAGATTCAGTAAAAGCGATTATTACTTTAACTGAATCTGGTAGTACAGCTAAATTGATGTCACGCATCAGCTCTGGTTTACCTATTTATTCATTGTCTCGTCATGCAAGTACACTTGGTCAAACTGCCCTATATCGTGGTGTTTACCCAGTATTCTTTGACTCTACACAATGTGAAAAAGAGAACATGGTAAAAGATGCCCTAAACACGTTAGTTGCGGCAGGTTCATTACAATCTGGTGATACCGTTATTATCACTCACGGTGATGCAATGGAAACTGTTGGCGCAACCAACACGATGAAAATTGTTACTGTTGCTTAATTAACGCAGTTATAAAAAAACGCGAGCCAAGGCTCGCGTTTTTTATTTAAAACACATGGTTTAATTTACTTCGTTATATAACAGCTATTGAGCTCGTTTCTAAGTTAACTTGCTAACGCAGCTTTTACTTTATCGCGATAACTACGACTTACTTTTAATTCTTGGCCGTTATCAAGCACTAATAAATACTCACCACTTACCTGAGTTACAAGCTTGCTAATTTGTTTAGTATTTACTATCGCACTGCGGTGTACACGTACAAATAGCTGAGGATCAAGTTCCTGTTCTAGTTCTTTCATAGTTTTTCGTAAAATATGCGTTTGACCATCTTGGCAATGTAAACACATATAGTCACCAGCGGCATCAACCCATTGAATTGTCGCTACAGGTACACGGATTATTTCACCCTGCTCTTTCACCGCTAAAGATTCTGGGTAACGGCGATCTGTTAATGTATCGCCAGTTGCCAGTTTTTTCAAAATCTCTTCACAATTATTACCAGTAATTCCAGCTACAAAACTCGCCAATTTCTTTTTATGGGCGTTGTCTTGTTGCGTCTTCAAGTAGGTATGCACTTTTTCTACCGCCTGTTTTAGTCTGTTGTCGTCGACTGGTTTAAGGATATAATCTAAAGCATGGATCTCAAATGCTTTGACTGCGAACTGATCAAATGCGGTTACGAATACAATAGCAGGTAACGCTCTGACACTTTCACTGAGTGCTCTGGCAACCTCAAATCCATTCATTCCAGGCATTTGAATATCTAAAAAAACTAAATCTATTTTCCCTGCTTGGCATGCATCGATTGCCTCTTGGCCAGAGCTACATAATTTAATGACTTCGATATCATCAAACTCCTCTAGCCTTACAGCTAAGCCTCTACGGGCTAATGGTTCATCATCGACAATCAGGGTCTTAATCTTGCTCATTTCTTCACAGCCTTCTCAAACGGAACGCGCAGATTCACTTTCAATCCACTTGGCGTATTATGTGATAACACAAACGAATAGTTATTTTCATACAAAGTTTTCAGGCGGTCTTTCGTATTTGCCACCCCTACCCCTTGTGAATTAACTAATTGGCCATTAAGTAATTCAGTACCAGGGCCATTATCGCCTACTTCCAGTAATAGTTCATTAGCAAAAACTTGTGCTTTAATATCAATCACCCCACCTTCGATCAGATGAGCTATCGCATATTTAATCGCATTTTCGATGATCGGTTGCAATATTAAACTCGGCACTAATGCATTTTTTGCTTCATCACTGATTTGCACATTCACTTGCAACCGTTCATCAAAGCGTACTCGCTCTATTTCAAGATAAAGCATCAGTGCATGCAACTCTTGTTCAAGTGGGACTTTCTTTATCGGATCGGTATTGAGTGTATAACGTAAAAAGTCGCTCAATTTCGACACCATTAAATTAGCATCTTTATTCTCTTTTACCAAAATCAATGTAGATATAGCATTAAGAGTATTAAACAAAAAATGAGGATTTAATTGATAACGTAGCATCTTCAGTTGTGCTTCATGCGCCATCGTAGTAGCTTTTAGAGCTTTTTGGCGCTCACTTTGCAGTAGTTGATAATATTTAATGCCAAAGTACAAACCACTCCAACAAAGAATAATATAAACCGAATCTAAGCCTTGTTGTAGATAGTAAAACCACTCTGTAGGACGATAGCCATGGCGATAAATTTCCCATAAATTGAACTTTTGTATTACCGCCCATAAAGTCCCTGTAATGTACGAAGCGCCAAACACTACTAACATTAAAACCCAAGGAGATGCATTCCAGGCTTTGCGATACATATAACGCAATGGCACAGTCATTAAACAGCCGGCGTAAGCATTGAGTACGATCACAAATACATAAATATCGCGCATCTCAAAGACTTTAGAGCCAATGTAGTTAACAAGTGCATAACCGACCCAACCCGCAATCTGTAATACCCAGAAAAAGCGTTGACGGTTATCAACTAAGGATTGCCAATTCAAAATAGTTAATTACCTCATTTATTTGTAATTATTATATAGCGTTAGCGCGGTTGGGATCACTACCGACTATCTCGCTTTTCACGAGCCTTACCGCAAATAACTGTTGGTGAAAACTTTATTTTAGCCACAAAAAAAGGAGCCATAGGCTCCTTTTTAATACTTATTTTAAAAGCTTAAGCTGCCGCTAGGCCTTCTTTAGCTTTTGCAACAAGCGCTGCGAATGCAACTTGGTCATAAACAGCGATATCTGCAAGGATCTTACGATCGATTTCTACAGATGTCTTTTTAAGACCATTGATAAAACGGCTGTAAGACAGACCATTTTGACGTGAAGCAGCATTGATACGTGCAATCCATAATTGACGGAAAGTACGTTTCTTCGCACGACGGTCACGGTAAGCGTATTGACCCGCTTTAGTAACAGCCTGGAAAGCTACGCGGTAAACACGTGAACGTGCTCCGTAGTAACCTTTTGCTTGTTTTAAAACTTTTTTGTGACGTGCACGTGCGACAACGCCGCGTTTAACTCTTGCCATTTCTAAAAACCCCTATTAAGCGAATGGTAACATACGTGAAACTAGACCATGGTCGTTCTTATGAACCATCATCTTAGGACGTAGGTGTAACTTACGCTTAGAAGTTTTCTTAGTCAGAATGTGACGAAGATGCGCTTGTTTACGCTTGAAACCGCCAGAAGCAGTCTTTTTGAAACGCTTAGCCGCGCCTCTGTGACTTTTTAGCTTATAAGCCATTGCAATAACTCCAAATGTATTGCTTTAAAATTAGTAAGCAGGCGTGAGATATATTGCTATAGCTCCACTTTTAGGCCTAACTTACTGCCATATTCCGGTGAAAACCCAACATAAATGCTGCAGTTTTACTTTATTACCGGTTAGCACAGGTGAATATTTGCATATTACTTGGTGACCTGAGCTAAATTCGCTGCGTATCTTAGCTTGTTTATTGCTTTTTAGCAACAGGCGCCATCATCATAACCATTTGGCGACCTTCAACACGATTAGGGAAAGACTCAACAACTGCAAGCTCTTCCAAATCGCCTTTGATACGGTTTAATAATTCTATACCAATTTCTTGGTGGGCCATTTCACGACCACGGAAGCGGATGGTAATCTTAGCTTTATCGCCACCTTCTAAGAACTTACGTAAGTTGCGAAGCTTAACCTGATAATCACCTTCATCCGTGCCAGGACGGAATTTGATTTCTTTTATCTGGATTTGCTTTTGCTTCTTCTTCTGCTCTTTTAGTTCTTTGCTTTTTTCAAAGATGAACTTACCGTAGTCCATGATTCTACAAACAGGCGGCTCAGCATTTGGGCTAATCTCTACTAGATCAACACCAGCGGCATCAGCCATAGTTTGCGCGTCTTTTAATGACTGAATTCCAGCTTGCTCGCCTTCAATGTCAATTAAGCGAACTTCTTGAGCTGTAATTTCTTCGTTAATACGATTTTTTTGGGCTGTTTGTTGCCCTTTCTTGCCGCCTCTAATAGTACGTTCCTCCAAGAATATCAAATAATAAGCGTGTAGTTAGCAATTAAATGTATGCCCTACACGCAGAGTTTTTATAGTCGATTTTTAATTTCTTCGCTAATTTTAGCGACAAATTCATCAACATTAAATTTGCCCAAGTCTTCACCTGTGCGGGTACGTACTGCTACTTCTTGTTGTTCAACTTCTTTATCACCAACAACAAGTAAATAGGGGATACGTTTTAATGTATGTTCACGGATTTTAAAGCCAATCTTCTCATTTCTCAAGTCAGCAGCGGCTCTAATTCCAAGTTTATTTAATTTTTGTACAATTTCCTGCACATAAGCAGCTTGTTTATCAGTGATATTCATAATCACTACTTGCTTTGGTGCAAGCCAAGTCGGGAATAAACCCGCGTACTCTTCTGTAAGAATACCGATAAAGCGCTCGATAGAGCCCAATATTGCACGGTGGATCATAACAGGTGTACGACGTTCGTTGTTTTCAGCAACATAAGTTGCCCCTAAACGCCCTGGTAATGCAAAATCTAGTTGCACTGTACCACACTGCCACGCTCTGTCTAAGCAATCGTACAAAGTAAATTCAATTTTTGGACCGTAGAAAGCACCTTCACCCGGTAAATAATCAAATTCGATGTTATTTGCTTTCAGTGCATCAGCTAATGCAAGCTCTGCTTTGTCCCACATATGATCTTCGCCAATACGCTGTTCAGGGCGTGTTGACAGCTTAACCACAATTTTTTCAAAGCCGAATGTTTCGTACGTATCGTAAACCATTTGGATACACGCTGATACTTCGTCCATGATTTGCTCTTCAGTACAGAAGATATGGGCATCATCCTGAGTAAAGCCACGTACGCGCATTAGACCATGAAGTGCGCCTGACGGCTCGTTACGATGACAACAACCAAATTCAGCCATACGCAGTGGAAGATCACGGTACGATTTTAAACCTTGATTAAAGATCTGTACGTGACCTGGGCAGTTCATTGGTTTGATTGCGTATTCACGCTTTTCAGATTCAGTGGTAAACATTGCTTCTGAATACTTTTCCCAGTGACCTGATTTTTCCCATAAAGAACGATCCATCATCATTGGACCTTTTACTTCTTCGTACTGGTACTCGCGTAACTTTTCACGCACAAACTCTTCAAGTTCACGGTAAATGCTCCACCCATCGTTGTGCCAAAACACCATGCCTGGCGCTTCTTCTTGCCAATGCCATAAATCAAGTGCTTTACCAATACGACGGTGATCACGTTTCTCGGCTTCTTCTAAACGTTGCAAGTAGGCTTTAAGTTGCTTTTTATCGCCCCATGCAGTGCCATAAATACGCTGCAACATTTTATTATCTGAATCGCCACGCCAGTAGGCACCGGCTACTTTCATTATTTTGAAATGTTGGCAAAAACGCATGTTCGGTACGTGTGGACCACGACACATATCGATGTATTCTTCGTGGTGATATAATCCTGGACGGTCATCTTTAGCAATGTTTTCGTCAAGGATTTGAATTTTGTACATTTCACCGCGCGCTGCAAAGGCATCACGGGCTTCTTGCCAGCTTACGGTTTTCTTAACCACGTCGTAGTTTGTTTTAGCAAGTTGCAACATGCGCTTTTCAATAGCTTCTAAGTCATCTTGACTTAATGAATGTTCCATATCGATATCATAGTAAAAACCATTATCAATCGTTGGACCAATTGCCATTTTTGCATCAGGAAACAGTTGCTTAACTGCATGTCCTATTAAGTGAGCACATGAGTGACGAATTATTTCTAAGCCGTCATCATCTTTTGCGGTGATGATTTCAAGGCGAGAATCGTCAGAAATTAAATCACAGGCATCAACACGAGTGCCATTAACACGACCAGCGATAGTGGCTTTTGCTAAGCCTGGGCCGATATCATTGGCTACATCAAGTGTACTTACAGGGTTTTCAAAACTACGCTGACTGCCGTCAGGAAGAGTAATAACTGGCATTATAAGTCCTTACTACAGTGGTGACGCCTACAATGCATCACATGTATTTATTAAATTAAAATGAATAACTCGACAACGCTTTTACGAATAAGCATTGTTAATTTTAACCGTATTTGGTTAATGTATTTGTTGAGTCTTAGCAAACACAAGCAGTTATTGTCGCGTTTGGAGCCACTAAATACAAGTATTTAGCCAGACAAATTGACAAATAACCCTCGCATTTCATACTTAATTTAATTTCAGCTGTTGGATAACCTAATGACGACGTCTAATCGTATCCGTTTTGCCACTTTAAATTTACTTAATTTTACGGCGCCACCTTATTCTTTTTATCAATTACATGAACGTTACAACGCAACGCAATGGCGGCAAAAACAGCAATTTATCACTGACTTTCTACAGCAAAGTCAAGCAACGGTTGTTGCTTTCCAAGAGGTGTTTAGCCCCAAAGAATTGGCTATTTTGTGTAAAGAGCAAGGCTATGACTATTTTGCTACTGTTGCCAGTCCACGCAGTGATCATCTCTATCCACAGGTGTTATTTAACCCTGTGGTGGCGATTGCCGCGAAAATCCCTTTTCAAGCGTGTCACGAACTCACCCCTTGCCCAGAACTACTTGAGTACTTAAATAATCAAAATGAATTTAAATTTAATCGCACACCTATTAAATGCAGTTTTGATGTACCTGAATTTGGTGATTTAACCTGCTATGTGGTGCACTTTAAATCACAACGGGTGCATTCAATGGCGCATATTTTAAACATTCATAATCAAGACGATCCCTTATTAAATCTATTACAACAAACCGTTGGCATGATGCAATCGCAAATATCACGCTCACTGGAAGCTTCGATTGTTTATTATGATGCGCTAAAAACCCAGCGTGAAAAAAACTGTGCAACATTAGTAATGGGGGATTTTAACGACAATATTGACAGCCCTGCGCTGTCATTCATGACCCAAGGATTTCACCCTACTCGTTGCGAGCCCTGTTTAGAGCTTGAACAACCCATTGTAGGATTAACTGATTCGTTTGCATTAAGCAGTGAATCAGCAAATGGTAAAGTAAAACCAGCAACACATTACTATCAAGGTCGTGGCAATGTGCTTGATTATATTTTGACCTCAGGACACTTTAATACTGATTGTGCATTATCGCGGATAAAATCGTTGCACTATCTAAGCTTTGATAAACACTTAAATCCAAACCAAATTGATGAAGATATCTGCGTAAGCGACCACAGCGGCATTGGGATTGAAATCGGTTTTTAAAATGCACTGTTTTTAAGGCGTTTAATTGATATAATGCTGCCCAAATTAGTTATTTAGAGAATGACAATGAGAACATGCGGTGTAGAAATTACCGGTAGTGACGTACTACTGTGTATTTTAACAAAAGATAACGATGTATTTGATATACGAGATATTCGCCAAACTCGCTTTACCTTAGGTAATGGTAATGACACTGAAGTAATGCGTAAATTCCAATTTGATTTTGCGAAACTTATGCAGGACTATCAAATTGACTCAGTTGCTATTCGTCAACGTGCGCCTAAAGGTAAATTTGCCGGTAGTGCGAACGGTTTCAAAATGGAAACTGCAATTCAATTGATCCCTGAGCTGAGTGTTTATTTATTCAGCACAACCGAGATCAAAGAGCAATTAAAACGTAATCCTATTCCTATTGATTTCGCTGAAACGGGGCTTAAAAAGTACCAAGAAAATGCGTTTGTAAATGCATATGTACATTTAATGAAAAAAACCTACCGCAGCGAAGAACTTTAATTTTCAATTAAAGTTCAATTTATAATCAGATACTACGCTAGTGTGTACTGCAATGTTTTTGTTGTAGCTACAGCTAGCGTTTTTTATTGCCTAATATTTATCATTTTTATTACTACATTGGTCGTATAGCGCTTTCATTTGTCGACAATCTGTGTTTTTCTAACTAAGTAGACTCTCACAACATTGACACGGAGACCGTACATGCAAATAAGTAACAATAATACAACTGCAACCGATGCGAATAAAACAGTCAAAGATGCAGCAGGCTTAGAGCATAGCTACTATAAAGGAGCACAAAGCCCAGCATTGATCAATAAAACCATAGGTGATTACTTCGACTCCATTGTCGACAATAACCCAGACCACCCTGCAATAGTACTGCATCATCAAAACATTCGTTTAAGCTATAAAGAATATCAGCAGCAGATCAACCAGCTGGCAATGGGGTTACTGGCTTTAGGTGTAAAACCAGGTGATCGTGTTGGTATCTGGTCACCAAACAACCTTGAGTGGTGCTTAACCCAATTTGCGACCGCCAAAATTGGCGCAATCATGGTCTGTATTAACCCAGCGTATCGTCCAAACGAACTACAATTTGCACTAAATTCAGTCGAGTGTTCAACTCTTATAACCGCTTCAAGTTTCAAAGCCAGTAATTACCTAGGCATGCTTAATGAATTACTGCCCGAACTTGCCGCTGCAAAAGCTGGGCAACTGCAGGCAAAAAACCTCCCCTATTTAAAAAATATTATTCGCATTGGTGATGAGCCTGCCGCAGGCATGTTTAGTTTTAGTCAAGTTATGACAATGCCAACGGCCGCCCACCGCGTTGAGCTCAACGCCATTGGTGCAACTTTGCAACCAGATCAAGATATCAACATTCAGTTTACCTCCGGCACAACAGGCAATCCTAAAGGCGCTACGCTCTCCCATAAAAACATTTTAAATAATGGTTTTCTTATGGCTAATGCAATGCGCTTAACTGCAGATGATAAGCTGTGTATTCCAGTGCCGTTATATCACTGTTTTGGAATGGTATTAGGTAATTTAGTATGTATAAGTAAAGGAGCTACGGCAGTATTTCCGG
Source organism: Pseudoalteromonas sp. SR44-5 (assembly GCF_014163675.1). Lineage (NCBI taxonomy): Bacteria > Pseudomonadati > Pseudomonadota > Gammaproteobacteria > Alteromonadales > Pseudoalteromonadaceae > Pseudoalteromonas > Pseudoalteromonas sp. SR44-5. The sequence goes on along the minus strand of NZ_JACJDT010000004.1, from coordinate 174,965 downwards.
GAGATTCTTTTGATCCAACAATCACGCTTGAGGTGGTTGAAAAAGAACGCTGTACTGCACTGCATGGCGTACCGACTATGTTTATTGCTGAACTGGAACTAAAAGATTTTGCTCGTTTTGACTTATCCAGTTTACGTACGGGTATCATGGCAGGCTCGACGTGTCCTGAGCAAGTAATGCGTAAAGTACAATCGCTGATGCATATGAATGAAGTTGTTATCGGTTACGGTCAAACGGAATGTAGTCCCATTAATAATGCCACGGAGATTGACTCATCCATTGAAAAACAAGTTACTACCGTCGGCCGCGCGCTGGCGCATACAGAAGTAAAAATTATTGACGAAGTGGGTAATATACAAAAAATAGGGCTTGCTGGCGAAGTATGCAGCCGTGGTGCGGGTATTATGCGTTGCTATTGGAATGATGAAGAAAAAACCGCCGCAACTATCGATAAAGAAGGCTGGCTACACTCTGGTGATTTAGGTGTAATGGATGCGGAAGGTTTTGTTGCAATAGTGGGCAGAATTAAAGATATGATCATTCGTGGTGGCGAAAATATCTACCCGCGCGAAATTGAAGAAGTACTTTACACTTACCCTGGCGTGCAAGATGCTGCTATTTTTGGCATCAGTGACGACAAGTACGGCGAAGAAGTATGTGCTTGGGTGCAGCCTAAAGATGATGCCGTGTTAACAGAGCAAGAAATTCGCAGCTTCTTAAAAGATAAATTAGCTTATTTTAAAATACCAAAACACATTCAATTTGTTGAAAGTTACCCTATGACGGTTACCGGAAAACTGCAAAAATTTAAAATGCGCGAACAAATGCAAGCACAATTAAAAGACAACGCGTTTTCATAATTAGCCAAAGCTCACGTTAGTTAATAACGCCCAATGTAATTTAAAACCTTGGGCGTATTATAAGATTAATAGCTTAACAGACCTATTCTGGCGGTTTTAAAAAATACGTTTGCGCTAATGCATTATGAATGCCCGCTAATTCAATTTGAATTTGATCCATATAATTGTGTAAGTGGCCATTTTTAAGCGCTCTTACATCTTTAGCTTTCAATTGTTTTACCACTGCATCTATTAAATTTATAATCTCTGTAGAATTTGGCAAAGGTGAAATCAGCGTTTTCAGCTCTATTAAGCAAAACAAAATTGACCGTGGAAATACTTCACTGTGCATCACGAATTCTAATACATCAGCACGTTGCACCCGTACGCTCATCTCTTGTCGATACATTTGATAAGCACTAAGCGAGCGCAATAAGCTGATCCACTGAATATTTTCATAAGGTTTTGCTTCATCGCTGGTGATCAACGTCTCTGAACGAATGTCTAATATTCGTGACGTCATATCAGCACGTTCTATTAACGACCCAAAGCGGATAAACGTAAAACCATGATCATGGTTAATAGTCGCATCTAAAGCACCAAATATTTGATGGGCTGATTCGATGATTTTCTTTAGATAAGCAAATCGGCCACGCTTAGCAAGCCCTTCTTTTTGATTATCTTTTACATAGTAATAAAGGGAGTTAATTTCTTCCCATACATCGCGAGGCATTACGTCTCGGATCGTCCGAGCGCTCTCTCTTGCATAGATAATAGAATTTAAAATAGACGAGCCATTATCACTACCTACAAGTAAATAACGCAGCGCTTTTTGCTCTGTGTAATCAGCGTGTTTATCTTCATACGCCTGACGCGCGCCAATAATATCTATTAATGGCTCCCAGCCTGTACATACGCCTTTAGGTAAATCCAACATCAGCATGTTGTTGACATTAATTAACCGTGCAACATTTTCTGCACGTTCAACGTAACGAGCTACCCAATATAAAGTTTCACCTACTCTTGATAACATATTATTTAGCCTCTTCGTCAACAATCCAGGTATCTTTACTACCACCGCCTTGAGATGAATTTACCACTAATGAACCTTTCACCATCGCAACACGAGTAAGGCCACCAGTAGTGATCTGTGTGTCTTTACCTGACGATAATATAAACGGTCTCAAGTCAACGTGACGTCCATCAGGCTCTGTGCCGTCAAGGGTCGGAACCGTAGACAAATCAAGAGTTGGTTGCGCTACCCAATTCCGTGGATCGGCTTTTATTTGTGCAATGGTTGCTTGTTGCTCTTTTTTAGTCGATTTAGGACCAATCAATAAACCATAGCCACCCGACTCGTTTGCAGGTTTGACAACTAGTTTATCGATATTTTTAATAACATAATCACATTCTTTAGGATCTAAACACTTATAGGTTGGCACATTTTCGATCTTGGGTTCTTCATCCAAGTAATATTTTATGATGTCAGGTACATAGGCATAAACCACCTTATCATCCGCAACCCCTGCACCGGGTGCATTGACTAACGCCACATTACCTTTCGACCATGCTCGCATTAAACCGGGTACACCTAATTGTGATTCAGGTAAAAAAGCGTCGGGATCTAAGAATAAATCGTCGATGCGTCGATAAATTACATCAACGCGTTGCAAGCCTGTAATTGTGCGCATATAGACACAGTCGTCTTTTTCGACTACTAAATCACGCCCCTCTACTAATTCACAGCCCATCTCTTGAGCAAGGTAACAATGTTCAAAATAGGCGGAGTTAAATACACCGGGTGTTAATACCACTACTTCAGGCTTATCGTCTGGACGAGGTGACATTGCTGCCAACATATCAAACAGTTGTGAAGGATAATCATCAACTGGTAAAATCGACACTTGTTCGAATAACTCAGGGAAAACACGTTTCATCACTGAGCGGTTCTCAAGCATATAAGACACCCCAGACGGCACGCGTAAGTTATCTTCGAGTACAAACATAGTGCCATTTCCATCGCGCACTAAATCGGAGCCGCAGATATGCGCCCATATATTATTTGGCGGAGTAATTCCAACACATTGAGAGCGAAAGTTAACTGATTTTTCGAGTAAGCCTTTTGGAAAAATACCGTCTTTTATTATTTTTTGATCATGGTATAAATCATTTATAAACAGATTCAACGCTTCAACACGCTGTTTTAAACCTACCTCAACAGTTTGCCATTCTTTTTTACCAATAGTGCGCGGAATAATGTCAAACGGCCACGCTCTATCGATCATATTGCCTTCATTATAAACTGTAAAAGTAATGCCCATTTCTTTTATGGCTAGATCGGCAACAGCTCTGGCTTTAACTAATTCTTCTTTTGATAAGCTAGAAAAAAACTGTGCTAACTGTTTACCATGCGTTCGAATATTTCCTTGTGCGTCTATTAATTCATCAAAAAAGCCATTTGTTTGATATGCTTTCCAGTCAATTTTCATACATCCTTCCGCCTTATCCATTATTAATATTGAGTTGTTTTAATCACTCCAATCGAATCATATCAACCGCTACATCAAGCAATTGTGTACCGCCACCAAAAACAACGCCTTTCAAAGGAGTGACATCAGAAAAATCACGGCCAACAGCAAGTGTTATATGCTGCTCATTAGGCATAACATTGTTTGTTGGATCAAAGTCTACCCAACCAAACCTTGGCACAAACACAGAAAACCATGCATGGGTCGCATCTGCACCAGCTAACTTTTCTTCCCCCTCGGGAGGCATTGTTTCTATATACCCGCTAACATAACGTGCTGCTAAACCAATACTGCGTAAGCACGCTATCGCAAAATGTGCAAAATCTTGGCAAACGCCCCTTTTTTGTGCAAAAACAACACTCAAAGGCGTACTAATCGTAGTAAAACCGGGATCATACTGAAACTCATGAAAAATCCGTGCCATGAGATCTTTACAGCCGCAAATCAAGCTAATATCAGCTAAAAACGACGTTAAAGCGTATTCCTTTATACCCTGTACAAAAGGAGTATATTGAGATGGCAAAATAAACTCCGATGTTTTTAACAGCTGATATGTATTTGGCTTTGCGACGATATCGCGAGCCTCTTGCCAAGGCATATCAGTGTCGACGAGGTTAATATTTGCACTTAATAAAAGTTCCACTTCACTGGTCATAGTCACTTTCAGTTTTTTATGCTGAGTGGCTATTTCAAACGCGGTCACTTTATTATCAAAATAATCCGTAAATTCTTGTAGATAATTTGCCGGCGGCTCAATATCTATGCGACTACTGTGGCATATCTGGGCACGATTTGTTTTTGGTGTTAACCGTGCTTGGTTTTGACACAAGCTAACAAAATCGGCATAACTGTAAGTTGTGGAATGCTTTATTTTATATTTCACGATTGAGCTTGCTCAATATTAGTCCAATTCAATTTATTCGCCGTTTGTGTATGAGAAAAATACTGCAATAATAATACATCACAAAAGGTATTTAAGTTCAGGCGAATATTATGGTTAAACTCGATTAACTGTTTACGAACTCCAGCGTCCGTCCTTTGCAGGTAGTCTTTTTCTGTGACATAGCAACTCGTTTTAGAAAGTAAAATTGCTTTTTCATGTGCTGCTATCACTCCCTGTCTGCGTTTAGTCGGTAAATGCTTGCATAACTGGTTTATTTGCTCTAACTGAAAAAGTAATGAGCGAGGGTATTCTGCATCAAGTAATAATAGCTCAAGCCCAGTACCTATACTTTGATACATTCTATAGCGACGTTTATGGGTCACTAAGCTAACTTGACTACTCAAAACCGCTTCGAGTAAACCAAGCTCTTCAGCTTGCTCGAGTTCTTGCGTTAATAAAGCCCCTGTTAATGAGGTGATTTGTAAGCTGCGCTCAATCCTGCGACCCATCTCAAGTAAAAACCAGCCATTGCTGTTTGGCATACAATCCACTAACGAGCCATTAAAGGCCATGATCAAACCAATCACTTTATCTAAAATACTTTGCATCGCACGTGATGAAATATTGATATTGATATGCTTTAGCACTTTAACTTGTTCATTGATTTCATCAATAATACGACGACTATCATGGGACAATAATTCTTGGATCTGTACTGATGCATTCGCTAAATAATGTAACGTATTTATTATACTACCCGCGCGTAGCTCATCAGCGAGTAAAGCAAACGCTGTTTGCTTAGACACTGCGCTATCAAATTCTTCAAGCTTGATAGCTTGCTCTACATAAGGGTAGACAATATGCTGAGCGCTGATAGCAGCCAACAAACGAGCAACAGTACTGCGGCGTATTAAATCTGGATAAATAGCCAACTCAGTGTAACGATCAATAAAGATACGTAATATTCTTATGGTATTTTCACAGCGCTCTAAATAACGACCGAGCCAAAATAAATGTTCTGCAGTACGACTTGATATAACCCCTTCAAGTAAGCTTACATCCATTCTTTTTTTAATTGGTGTTGGTACACTTTGCTCAGTTAAATCAATATCTTTACTGGTATTTATCCAAGTATCTTTGAGCCAACCAGCGCCCTTAGCGTTAGCACTATTTTGATAAGAGAAACACAGTGCCGATGGCAGCACTTCGATGCCATTTTCTGTGGTTAATACATAACACCTAAATACCACAGGTTTTGCAATTAACTTACCGTCATCCCAAAATGGTGCGCTACTAAATGCGGGTTTATCTTGAAAATAATAATCGCTAGGTTGCTTAGTTATAAGTTGTTTAATTTTATCCGCGTCTAAATGGCCATCAAGTGTTAGTTTAGGATCTTTATAACTACCAAACACTAACTGTGACCAATCCGATGATTTAACATCTTCAATGCTGTGGTACTTAGGGCAATCTAGTAATAATGGTTGTTGTAAAAGTTGCTCTGATAGCTGGGCTAAATTACATTGTATTGCTGGTGATGAGAGTACCCCGCTACCAAAAGGATTTAATACTTTTACTGAGCCCTCACGTACAGCTTGTAATAAGCCTGGAATACCATGTAACGAGTATTGTGTTTGTTCAAGTGAATCGATACTTTGATCTGGGATCCAACGTAAAATCACATTGATTTTCCCCAACCCTTGTAATGACTTTAAACACACTTCGCCATTACGCACTGTTAAATCAGCGCTTTGCACTAAAGTATAGCCAAAGTAAGTAGATAGAAACGCATGCTCGTTATAATTTGGATCATCGATCCCTTGAGTTAAAATAACAATACGAGGATCATCCATATAATGAATAAACTCGTTAATGCCTTCTTGAAACAAATTTAAAAACTCTTTAATTTGTTGCACGTTGCATTCAGCAAACTCTTCAGCCATAACGCGCCTAGCTATAATGCGGTTTTTAAGCAATAGCCCTAGACCTAACGGACATTGGCAATGATCAGCTAAGACTTTAAATTCACCCGATGGTGCGCGATACACATCAACCGCTGTAAAAAACAGTTTTAGCTCATCACTTGGTAAGCTAAATCCTTCACGTAAGTAATGACTATCTTGGTACAGCTGCTGCGGTGATATTTGCCCACTCAAAAGTAGCTTTTGCTCAGAATAAACATCTTGTTGGATCTTATTAAGTAATAAAGTTCGCTGTTTTATGCCTTGCTCTAACGTATTCCAATCTGCTCGAGAAAACATAAAAGGCAGTGGATCGAAGTGCCACTGTTGATTACTCTCACTTTTAATATTGCCATTTTGCAAAAGTTGCGTAATTTCAATGGCACGACTACTTACATCTTCAGCGGTTAAACTTGCTAAACGATTAAATAAAGTATCCCAATGCTCAGGGTTTAAGCCACTGTGATCCGCCAATTCATCATGACCGTGGCGTTTATCAAGGTATAAAGACAACCAATTAGGAAGCTCTGGCATCGTATTATTATTAATGTACAAGCTAAAAGCGCTCCGCTATAAAAAGTAAACTATCATTCTAGTTCAATTTGTTGGTAATTGTATTAACAAAAGCGTCTGTTAAATAATGACTCTACTTTGCGTAATGTCAAAGTGGAGTCATACAATTAACAACCCAAAAATATGATTTATTTGAACTTAGGTTGTCTCCTTAAATCGAGCGTATTAGGGTAATCTGAATTAGTATTTTCTTCATCGGGAACAACAAATTCACTCACCGATTGTGCTGATTCAAAGCTTCGTGTCGCAGCCGATGGGCTCCAACTAGGCTGATCAGATGCTAATAATGATGGTGTGTGACCATGCTCCCAAAATCGTGCAACCCTTCGCCCTTCAGCTTCAAATGCATTAACGGGTAATGTTTCTGGATTTCGCCCACCAGCATGACTAACATGGTAGACAAAACCACCCATTGAGCGGCCTTCCCAGGTATCGATCAGATCAAATACTAACGGTGCATGTACACCAATTGTAGGATGCAGCGCTGTTGGTGGCTGCCATGCACGGTAACGGATCCCAGCAACCATTTCATCTTTCGCTTTGCCTTTAACAATTTTAAGCGGCACGCGTCGGCCATTACACGTAACGATATAGCGGTCACTCATTGTGCCAATTACTTTGATTTGCACGCGCTCTAATGACGAATCAACATACCGAGCAGTACCAGATGCACTGGCTTCTTCACCCAGTACATGCCAAGGTTCAATCGCGGTTCTAAGCTCTAACGTCACATCATCGAGTTCTCGGGTGCCGCAAACAGGGAACCTAAACTCAAAAAATGGGTTTAGCCAACTTACTTGGAATGCAAAACCAGCTTGCTGCAGATCTCTAACAACCTCAGCTAAATCATTTTCAACATACTGAGGTAATAAAAATTTATCATGTAATTCGGTGCCCCAACGGATCAACGGTTTGTGATAAGGCTTTTTCCAAAACCAAGCTAATAAAGTCCGTAATAACAACATTTGCACTAAGCTCATTTGTGAGTGAGGTGGCATTTCAAACCCCCTAAACTCGACAATACCTAGTCGTCCTGTTGCTGAATCGGGTGAATATAGCTTATCAATACAAAACTCCGCCCTGTGTGTATTACCTGTTAAATCAACAAGTAAGTTGCGTAACAAACGATCAACGAGCCATGGCTCAGGCACTTCCCCTTCAGGCATGTGTGAAAATGCGATTTCAAGCTCATAGAGCAACTCATCACGTGCTTCATCCACACGAGGTGCTTGGCTTGTAGGGCCGATAAATAAACCTGAAAATAAATAAGATAATCCAGGATGGTGCTGCCAATAAGTAATAAAACTTCTTAAAATATCTGGGCGTCGTAAGAACGGGCTTTGCTGCGGCGTTTCACCACCTAAAGTGACATGATTACCACCCCCGGTGCCGGTATGACGACCGTCCGCCATAAACTTATCTGTTCCTAAGCGTGCTTGTTTGGCTAGATCGTAAAGTGTCGTTGTTCTATCAACTAATTGCTGCCATGACGAAGATGGGTGGATGTTCACTTCAATGACACCTGGATCAGGTGTCACGGCGTATTTTTCTACACGACTATCTTTAGGCGGGCTATAGCCTTCAATAACAACCGGGATTTGCAGGGCTTTTGCGGTGCTTTCAATCGCATTTAATAGCGACATATAATATTCAAAATGGCTCGTTGGGGGCATAAAGATGTACAACCGCCCTTCTCTTACTTCCAATGCCATTGCGGTTTTGATCATTTGTTGACCAATAAAGCCTTTTTGCAGTTTTTTAGCTTTTGTAAAGTTATCTGGAATATCAAACGGATCTCGCTCAATAATGTTGCTTGTCCACTCAAGGCTATCAAGCGGTAATCTATAACCAAGGGGTGATTCACCTGGTAATAAAAAACAGTATTCGCGTTTAAATTCCCATTTGCATGACTGCCAGCAATGTTTCGCTTGATTAAACTGCAGCGGCAATGCATAACCAACAGGCTTTTCAATACCTTGTTCCATTTTAGCTAAAAAGCCTTTACGGCTCATTGCACTAAGAAGTTCAGGCTGTTTAGGCCCCACCTCTTTGGGTAACGATGCCTCTTGCCATAAATGATATAAAATATCTTCATAGGCTGTAGTGATAGCCTTGGTTTCAAGGCCTATTTCTGCACATAGCTGTTCTGTAAAACGCTTGGTATCTGTGTGGTCTAATTTATAATCTTTATTCGGATCAGCTAATAAACTGGCATCTTGCCACAAAGCTTCACCGTCTTTTCGCCAATAACATGCATATTGCCAGCGAGGCAGTGACTCTCCCGGATACCATTTACCTTGCCCATAATGTGTAAAGCCACCTTTGGTATATGCTTTGTTCATCGCAATAAATAAGCTTTGTGCTAACACTCGTTTTTCTTTACCGTCGGCTTCTGTGTTCCATTGGGGATGTTCCATATCATCAATAGAAATAAACGTCGGCTCACCGCCCATTGTTAAATGAACACCTTCCTTAACATATACATCATCAACTTGCTGACCCAAGCGGTTTATTGCAGCCCATTGTGTTTCTGAATATGGCTTTGTAACGCGAGGGTCTTCATGTACGCGCGTTACTTTGTTATAAAAACTAAATTCTGATTCGCACTTATCTATGCCACCAGAGACAGGTGCTGCTGAGCTAGGTTCAGGTGTGCACGCAAGCGGAATATGGCCTTCGCCAGCAAATAAGCCGGAGGTAGGATCAAGCCCGATCCAACCTGCGCCTGGGATATATACTTCAGTCCATGCGTGTAAATCAGTAAAATCTTCATCAGGACCACTTGGGCCATCAAGTGATTTTTGATCTGATGTAAGTTGGATTAAATAACCAGATACAAAACGAGCCGCCAAACCTAAGTGACGAAACAGTTGTACTAACAACCACGCAGAATCTCGACATGAACCGGTTTTTTTTGTGATGGTTTCGTTCGCCGTTTGAACTCCAGGCTCTAAACGAATGCCGTAGCCAACAAGATTATAAATTGACTGATTGACCGCAACTAAAAAATCAACACTTCTGATTGGTTTTTCCGGACGTAACGAATCAATCAATTCTAAAAACTTAGGACTCGCCTTACGTTTTTTTAAATAGGGATTAAGCTCAGCCTTTGCGACTTTATCGTATTCAAATGGAAACTCTTCAGCATATTCTTCTAAAAAGAAATCAAACGGATTAATTACCGTCATTTCGGCCACTAAATCAACAGTAAAACTAAACTCAGTTGTGGGGCTATTAAATACCACTCTTGCCTGATAATTACCAAAAGGGTCTTGCTGCCAATTGATGTAATGATCTTCCGGCACTATTTTTAATGAATAGCTTTTAATTTTAGTTCGGCTATGCGGTGCTGGACGTAAGCGGAAAATATGCGGCCCCATATTTACTGGGCGGTCGTACTTGTATTGAGTATGGTGCGCTATACCAACAGTAATTGTCATCGATTAATCCCTCTTTAATTTTTTGTATAGCCATTTAAGTATAACTTACTACTACCTGCCTGCTATTTAAGCAATATACATTCCATATAGATTACATAATAAAATTAGGCTGTTAGCCTATATATTGGTCACTATTGACTGTTTAGAATCAAAGAGCGAGCGCTGTGAAGAATTATTTGGTGCGACATCCGCACCAAATTAGCACAAAGCTAGGTATTAAAAATCACACAGCGCTTATTATTTTATGTAATTCACCAATAAAGCATGCCTGTTTTTTCTAGCGATTAAATAGAAAAAAGTCCCAATTAATCACAACACCAGTTAAATGCTTCGCTAAAACGAACTTAAAAAATAGTTCACAATAAAACCACGATTAAGCTTCTTAACAGTGTTATAGTAGTTTGATTTTTAATCGCCCTGAAAGCCAAACTAGCAAGCTTAGTGTCTTTAAACAAGCAATGTTGGCATTTTATTTTGCTAATTTATGATTAGCATCAATGCTTAAGGTAGATTGTTCACAGTTAGATCATGACGTAATACACATCCCGCCTATCTTCATATTAAGGACGCTATTTATGCAAACATTAACAAACATTGGTGACAACTTGGTTAAAGGGATATCTGCCCGCTATGGTTTAAGTTATGGGGCAGTAGTACATATGTTAGTTGCAGTAAATAATGGCGGCGGTTCAATGGCGCAGTTTAATTGCCCAGAACTTGGCGGCTCAGGTCAATGGATGCGCGGTGGAATGACAATGGTAGGAGACATGTTCAATAATGGCTTGAAAAACACCGTTGATAACTTATGTAACGAACTTGCCACTATTTTAGCAAACAACCAAGTTTTCCCCGTCATTCCTGCAGGTACTTTAGGAAGCAACCAGTGGTGGCCAGTTAATTTAGGTAATCCATCGAGTACCGGTTCACAAAACAACACCCGATATGCTGTCTTCCCTAATCGCTTAGCCATTGAAAAAAATGGTCAGGTCACAGTCTATGATACACTCGATCACCAGATCGGGGGGGTAAGCCAGCAACAAGGCAACGATATATCGCTTACCTTTAGTAGCCAGTGGGGAAACATTAGCGTAAATAGTTTGCCAGTGATTGCTGATGATAGCTTCACTCAGACACATTCAAGTCACAATACCAACTTTGCCCAATCAACAGACTTTGCAAAACAACAGCAATCTCCCCCTGAGACAGGCTTAAATGATAAAATGATGAGTAGCGAGTCGACAGCTATTAATGCTTCGCAATACTCAGTGAATGAAACCCTCGACATTATTGAAAAATTAGCACAATTACGTGATTTAGGCGCACTCACTGATGCTGAGTTTAATGAAAAAAAATCAGATTTATTGCAACGAATTTAACGGCAAGTAATCTCAGGCTTATTAATTTTATAATTTGCTAACTATATAATTTGTTAGCAATATAGCTAATGTAAGTCTGTTCACTGAATAATTTGTCATTGTATTTATCAACGGATACGGTAAGAAAATATGAAAACGTTTAAATGTAACTGCAAAGATAATCAAATATTGTTTTTTGAAAGTAGTCACTGCCTTGCCTGTGGCAAAACTGTTGGTATTGATGATAATTTTAACCTTGTAGAACCCTACGAATTTAATGACACAACGGGCTTATATTACAAAGCGTCAGCCCCTGACGTGCCTTATCAGAAATGTGATAACAATGCACACTATAAGGCATGCAATGGCATGGTTGATATCAACAGTTTTGTACCAGCGCCAGACACAGAAGAAGTGCTGTGTTTCGCATGTCGGTTTAATGAAACAATCCCAGATCTAAGTATTAATCAACACATTCCACTTTGGACCAAAATGGAAACAGCAAAACGCCGAGCATTGTATACGCTTAAAGCGCTTTCTTTACCATTAAACAACCTCAGCCAAGATGCCGAAGGTGGCCTTAGTTTTGATTTTATAACCGACCGCAGTGTTAATGACCATTTTGTGACTAAATTAGCAGGTCAAGAAAATGTTTTTACTGGCCATAACTGCGGCCATATTACTATCAATTTGGCTGAAGCTGATGATGTCGCTCGCTCACAAACAAAGCATGCTATGGGTGAGCGCTATCGCACTTTGCTTGGTCATTTTCGTCATGAGTTAGGACATTATTACTTTGACCAGTTAATTGCAAATTCACCGCATAAACATGCTCTATGTAAACAATATTTTGGCGATGATTCTTTAGATTACCAACAAGCGATTGATGCCCATTATAAAAATGGCGCTCCTGCTAATTGGCATGAAAACTATATTAGTGAATACGCCACCATGCACCCTTTTGAAGACTGGGCAGAAACTTGGGCGCACTACATGCATATTATTGATACTTTAGAGACAGCAAAAAATTTCTCTATTACCGGTTCTACACTCGGTAATGAATTTGAAGTTGAGGACACTGATGAGTTAAGGCTACCGCAAAACTCGTATTACTTTAATAGCCAAACATCAATCTCAGTAATGTTGGATAGCTGGATGGAATTTTCGATTATTTTAAATTCGTTAAATCGCAGCATGGGCTTAGCTGATGCTTATCCATTTGTTTTAACGCAGGCGGTACGCACTAAGCTTTCGTTCGTTCATCACGCGATCCATAACAGACTTAATCTTATGCCTGATTTAAATACAACAGCTGAGGACACATAACAACAGCCTTGATAATGTAATTTCCAAATGCGCTACCCGGATTAACAGCACTGACACAGATAACAAACCGCAGTACGTTATCAGCCAACTAACACAACACATCCGCTAATGAGTATGACCTGCATTGCGTTATAAACTTTTGGTATTACAAACTAAAGCTTGCCTGATACTTAGTTGAAATTAATCGTACTCGTTCAAATGGCCAATGCTCAGCGAGCCAATGTAAGATGCATAACCGTAAGGTATTATTTAATTCCTGACTATCATTACGTAGCCAAAAAGTAATCTCACTATCGAATTCATTGTTTACCCCAGGATCGATATACACTGAGCCTAGGCAGCGTGTTTTTTTCGGGTTTAATATTGCATAAGCAAATGCTTTTTTTTCGTTAAACTCTGCGGCATGTTGAGCTAAGCTTTGACGATTCTCTTCAAGGGTCATATCGGCTTTTGGCCAATCAGGCTTGGGGGCGAATATACCTTTTAGCTGCGGCACACTTGACATTACAGCAGTAAAATCAAGCTCGACTACCTGCTCATTTAATGGGGTAAAATAAAACGCAGTTGTTTGCAGCGCTTCTGGGGGGTTAAAATCCGTCGATACAAATAAAGACATTGCTTCCTTCCTTGCTAATATTTAACTGATAAAACCAGCCATTGTTGTTTTAATCCTATAAAATGAAAGCCGCCAATCAGTAAACAAATGATCGAGCTCCAAAGCCAAAACATCTCACTGCGTCCTAGCGGATTAGTCATTAAATATAATCCTGCAATACCGCGAAACAAATAAATCGCAGTTACCACAACTAACACAAAGCGTATGAAAGGTAGCTGTTTGAACAAACCCGCGGCTGAAAAAGCATATAACGACCAAACGCTTAATACAAAAGCGATGAAGAAAGTGATCAGCGAAGGCGTCAACTTACCCTGCTCTGCGAGCATTGCCATGTGCTCACCAGCACCGAAAAAGCGATACCACGGCGCACCAAAAACAATACAACCAAGGTGAGCGAGTGCGGCTAAAGCACTTAAGCTGCCTGCAATCAGCAAAAATAGATTCATACACTGTCAACTAATTCACATTTAACTCCACCATAATACGAAAAAGCCATTAACTTCAAGTATTCACTGAAATTATTGTATGAAAAGTGTACATTCATAAACTACGGTCAACATAAAATACAACTATTGCTGTTCAATTGCGAAGTCCGCTACTAAATTGTCTTGCCTGATATTCAAGCGCAACTGTAATTACGCTTGAATATCAGACGCTACACATTACTTTAGTGTTTGCTCAAACGCACCTACATCGCCAGGGAAAACCACCGGTGATTCAATACCGTCTTTATTAACCGCAGCAACCCCAAAATAATAATTATCAATGACTACATTTTTAAGAGTCGCTTCACTTACATCACCCACATAGCGGCTAAACTGCCATTGTGGTTCACTGGTATAACGCCAATAGAGTCTGTACCCCGTGGTCGTTTTATCATTATTTTTTTGCCATTTTAAGGTCGTACTAGGTTGCACAGCACCTGATATTTCAACGTTATTAGGTGGTGCCGGTGCCCATGCCATTGACGCTAAACTTACCGCATTAAGCGCTGTTAATTTTGCGGTATAATCAAAATCAACGCCATCAATGGTATCACCATAAACAATACCATCCTCAGTGCGTAAGTCTTGATGTTGATGGTTATAATTTTCGTTCGTTTCCATTACTCTTACAGCAGCATAACCCATGTCGTTAAACGGGCGATGATGCCCTCCTCGACCAAAGCGATCGAGTCGATAAACTAGCAATGTGTCAAGATTGGGAATATAGCGATCGGCAATGGTATCGATATAACGGGCTAAATTACGACTAGCTGAATCGACCTCGCCACCGGTAAAACGGCGTTTATGCGCTTGCTCTTTGGTTTCGATAACCCGCGTACCTTCAGAGAAAATACGTGCAGTCGTGTTATCAGTAACGCCATTAATACCAGTAATATTACCAATCATGTCATTATTGAGTACACCGTGTACTTGCCAGCCTTGCTTTTGTGCATAGTCGGCTAAAATTTTACCACCAAAAAGTCCTTGCTCTTCGCCTGAAAGCGCGGCATAAACAATTGAGCCATTAAATTTATATTTAGATAACACGCGAGCTGATTCAATCACCCCAGCAACACCCGATGCATTATCATTCGCCCCTAGTGCGTCGCTGGTAAAATCCATTACATCGCTGACCCGTGAATCAATATCGCCCGACATCATCACCATCCGGTTTGGCTGATCAGTACCGCGTTGAATAGCAATAATATTCACCACTTCAACAGGATTTGGAATACGCTTTTCGCCAGAAATGGTATCTTTAACTTCTATTACTTCTAAACAGCCACCGCATTGCTGAGAAATTTTCTCAAACTCAGCCTTGATCCAACGCCGAGCTGCACCAATTCCTCGGGTGTTTGATTTCGTTTCTGATAACGTATGACGAGTGCCAAAATCAACAAGTGTTTGAATATCACTGCCAATACGTGTTGCTGAAACATCAGCGGCAATATCATGAAGCTTGGTTTGATCTTGATAATTTAGCTCAGCGGCCAAGGTGCTTGTTGAAATAAACAATGTAGTTATTAAAATTGCGGGCTTGAGGGTCGATAGCTGATAGGTTTTATGATCAGACATAGTGTTGATGCTCTTTATTATTTGATAAATATACAATACGTGAGCAGTTACCTGCTGCAAATAATTTTGAGACCAACACCTGTTTAACTCGTTCAATCACTGATTGGTTAGATAAACGGGATAATAATCGCGGTATGAACAAATATACGTCAATAAAAAACCCACCAATATAGTAGGCTTATGCATAGTAAAACTATCGTATGTTAAACAACACCTTGCTCAATCATAGCATCTGCTACACGACGAAAAGCAGCAATATTAGCACCTAACACTAAATTACCAGGTTGATCAAATTCAGCGGCTGTATTACTTGCAGTATCAAAGATATTTTTCATTATTTGTTGCAGCTTAGTATCGACCTCTTCGAACGTCCACATTTGCATACTGGCATTTTGCGCCATTTCTAATTGGCTCGTCGCAACACCACCCGCATTAGCTGCTTTGCCAGGGCCATAGGCTATTTTAGCAGCAAGCAACACATCGACCGCTTCTTTAGTACTTGGCATATTTGCGCCTTCACAAACTAATATACAGCCATTGCTTATTAACGTTCGCGCATCAGCTTCGGTTAACTCATTTTGCGTCGCACAGGGAAAAGCGGCATCAGCAACAAAACGCCATACCGCATGTCCATCACTTGGGTAATCTGCACAAGCAATATACTTCGCATCGCTGTGGGTTTCTAAATAGACAGCTAAACTTTCACGCGCACCTTCTTTAAGCTTTTTAACAAGTGCAACATCAATACCTGATTCATGATACAGCGTACCGCTTGAATCACTGCAAGTGATAGGTGTTGCCTCTAATTGATAAAGTTTTTCCATCGCGTAAATTGCCACGTTCCCGGCACCAGAAACTAAACAGCGCTTACCTTTAAGTGAGTCATCATTGTCTTGCAACATGTAATTGGCAAAATAAACAGCGCCATATCCTGTCGCTTCTTTTCGAGCCAATGATCCACCCCACAATAAACTTTTGCCGGTAAACGCACCGTCGTAACGTCCGGTCAACCGTTTATATTGACCAAACATATAGCCTATTTCGCGTGCCCCAACGCCAATATCACCCGCAGGCACATCGGTGGTTGGGCCGATATGACGATACAGCTCGTTGATAAATGATTGGCAAAAACGCATTATTTCGCTGTCAGAGCGGCCCTTAGGATCAAAGTTTGCGCCGCCTTTACCACCACCAATCGGTAAGCCAGTTAACGCATTTTTAAAAATTTGCTCAAACCCTAAAAATTTTATGATGCTGGCATTTACACTTGAATGGAAACGTAAACCACCTTTGTATGGACCTAAGCTTGAGTTAAATTCAATTCGATAGCCTTTATTGACATGAATATTACCGTCATCATCAACCCAAGGGACTCTAAACATAATTTGACGTTCAGGTTCGACTAGACGTTGAATAATCGCATTTTTTTGATAGTCGGCTGAGTTTTCAAGAATAGGTTCAAGTGATTCAAGCACTTCTTCAACGGCTTGATAAAATTCGCATTGTGCTGGGCTAGTTTGTTTTAAATGTGCAATGGTATCATGGATATAATTCATAATTATTCTTCCGTGTTAAAAGTTATGCTTGTCTCAGATGTTAAAATAGACGTGATCAAGTTTATGGGTCATCTAGTTAAGAGCCTTAAAAATTGTAATATTTTTAACACTGTAACATGATAAACCTATATATTTAACGTTCGATAACGTGAATTATTTTTGAGTTGATACGCAAGAGCAACAATTAACGCTCATTAAAACAGAATATAAATTTATGAAATGTGAATAAATAAAGATTTAAATACTAACGCAGAGAGCAGCTTAAAACACCGATGCTTAAAGTGGGGTTAAAAATCATATCCGTACGATATAAATACGGATATGAACACGTAAATTATTCGCCGCTTGCCTCTGGACGAAGTTGTAGCTGTAAACCAGTTAAAAAGTTACGTAATATTTGGTCATTACATACACGATAATGCTTGTTATCGGCTTTTCGAGAAAATGCACTTAACTCATGCTTACTCAAACTAAAATCAGTTAAGGCAAGGACATCGATTACGTCTTCCGTTTTCATATTTAATGCGATACGTAATTTCATTAAAATAATATTATTATTTAATTTACTTTCTGGCGCTGGTTGCTCACCGTCACGCTTACCGCGCTTTGTATTAATAAAACCATTTAAAAAAATGGCAAACTCAGTATCACTTGGATCTACGTAACCCTCTTCCCCTTCTCTGGTTAGCCAACCAATCACTTGTTGTTGAGTCACGTCATGATCTGCTGCAGCAAAAATTTCAATCATGGTAGTATCAGCTAAATTAAAGGTATAGCGAAGGCGGCGTAAAATATCATTATTAGTCAAAGTAAATTCCAGAGTAAGATAAGACAACCAAGCAGGTATTGCTGGCTTATGAGTAGCCATACAGTTTAGCAGAGTTAACAAGGTCACCCTATTGATTTTTTGTTTTGCTCAACATCCCCATTATGAAGGAACGGCATGATTGATTTAACGCCATTTACTACCGATGCATACCTAGTAGCAACGATCCAAAGTAAGCAAGACACGCTAAAGATTTTTGAAAATGCTAATTATCGTTGGCTTACACTCGGGGATGAGCTAACTTTACAAGGTGTAATGGAAAAGTCACAACCGCAGCAAGTATGTAATCCGGTAAATCAAGCTATGCTGCTATTTTTGCTTTGTAGCGAGCCCTACTCACAGATATTAAATTTAGGTTTAGGCAGCGGTTGTTTTGAACGAGCAGTGACTAATAAAGCCGGATTTGAATTAACGACTGTAGAAATTAATCCGAATGTAATTAAAGCAGCTAAGCAGTATTTTTTCCTCAATGACAACAATCATATTGTAGCGCAATGCGCTGAACAGTTTGTTGCTCAAAGTAGCCGCAAATTTGATGTGATTTTAATTGATGTTTTTAGTGGTAAATCGCAGCCAGCGTTTTTACAAAAGCAGGCATTTTTGTGCGACTGTCATGCCCGACTTAGCACATACGGTAAGATCTGCATCAACTTTACTGCAAAAAATAAACAACAATTAATCGCTCTACTAACGACACTTCGAAGTCTATTCAGTCATATTGTGGTGATTGAATTTAACCAATATAAAAATATTGTGCTGATCGCCAGTGAGCAACGCCTTGATGCTATAAATATTGAACAGATAAAACAGCACAAAGATTTTAGCTCGCCTGATTTAGCTGCTGAAATTAAACAATTATTTTATATACCTAAGCTTGATTAAAATTGCGAGCCTGGTTGAGCTAAAAACGCAACTTCCTCGGCGCTGGACTGACGCCCTAAAATAGTATTTCGGTGTGGGTAGCGACCAAACTGATCGATAATATTTTTATGGGCAAGTTCATAATCTTCATTACTCAAACCTTTAAATAATACCATCGCCTGTTGGTGTATAAAGCTCGATTCGCTGTGCATAAACGGCATATAAAAAAACACCCGCTGCTCAACAGGTAATAATTGATCAAAGCCTTTTTCGATTGCCAACTGTGCCAATGTTAACGCTTGCGGATCTTGACTAAACGCGTGAGGGGTATCCCGATAAATATTACGAGAAAACTGATCAAGCACAATCACTTCAGCTAATGCACCTAAGGCAGTCACTCGCCAAGACGCATACTCGCCTTTTGTAATAGCTATCAACAGATCACTAAATGTATCTCGTATCTTAATATCTGTAGCATCAGATTTTTTATACCAACCAGATGGACCGAGTTCATCAAACCAATAATCTATTACTACTTGATAACTAAACATAAATTTCCCTTAGTTGCCTAATACCTTGGCTGGATCCACTCTTGTTGCCTGCCATGCAGGGTAAATAGTGGCTAATACTGCCAACACAAAAGTTACAATAACAGTGATCACAATATCTTGCCATACCAGCTTACTGGGTAAAAACTCAATAAAATACACCCCTTCCAGCGGGTTTGAGCCTAACAACTGACTCAGTAGGGTAAAAAGCTCACTGATGTTCAGCGCCAGTATCACACCTATAAATGAGCCCAGTACCACGCCAATAAATGCTTGGCTAAGTCCTTGTAAAATAAAGGTCGCTAATATCGTACTGTCTTTAGCGCCCATGGTTTTTAATATCGCTATGTTGGCCTGTTTTTCACGTACTTCCATCACTAATGACGAAACAATATTAAAACTTGCCACCGCAATGATTAAAAACACCACAATATAAACAATGGTTCTGACCATTTGTATATCTTGGTATAAGCTACCTTGGGTTCTAAACCAGCTAGAGATATAAACATAATCATCAATTGTTTGGCCAACCCGTAGCGCAATTTGGTGTGCTTGAAAAACATCGGTTACTGCTAAGCGAAGCCCTGTTACTTGCAGTGGCTCATAACCAAGTACTGATTGCGCCTTACTGAGATGGATGAAGGCAGCAGAACTATCAATAGGGCCCCCCATTTCAATAATACCCGCAAGGGTTAAAGTGACCCTTTTGGGTGCTAAAATCTCAGTACTTATCTCGTTAACTTGCGGGATCAATAAGGTAATTAACTCCCCTTGCTTAACACCTAATTGTTTAACAATTTGTTGGCCTAAAATAATTTCGTCTTCGCTTATTTGGCTGACCAACTTGCCATGGGTAAACTGATTAACCGCCGATACGTCACTTTCTAGAGCAGGATCAACCCCTCGCACTTCAACCGCTTTTAGTTCACTTTTATATTGCGCCATGCCATTGACACTAATAAAAGGTGCTGCACCGGTTACGCCACGTTGCTCTGAGAGCTTTTGAACTTTATCCGGCCAGTTATCAATTGGACGATTAGGCGCAACATATTCAACTTGTGGCACAACGCTTAATAAGCGATGTACTAGTTGTTGTTCAAAGCCATTGATCACCGACAAAGCAACAATTAACACTGCAACGCCGAGTAAAATACCAATGGTTGACGCTTTGGCAATAAAACTAACAAAGCCATTTTTTTCATCGCTGCTGCCGGAGCTTGCTCTAAAACGTTTACTTAAATAGGCACTAAGCAACATGGCTGGCCTCTTTAATTGCCAATTTCCCATCATCAAGGTAAGCAATTTTACCCAGCTTATCGGCTAATTCTAAGTCGTGCGTCACCACTACAAAACTGGTATTCAAACTGCTATTAAGCTCTTTGATCAAATCGTAAATTTTAATCGCATTTTGTTTGTCTAAGTTACCTGTTGGCTCATCGGCCAATACTAAATCAGGTTCGCTCACCAATGCCCGCGCAATTGCCACCCGTTGACGCTCTCCACCAGAGAGCATTGATGGTTTATGGCTACTACGGTGCGATAGCCCTACTTTATCGAGCATTACGAGGGCTTTAGCATTGGCTTTTTTAGCGCTGAGACCTTTGATCAACAGCGGCATCGCAACATTTTCTAACGCGTTAAACTCCATTAATAAATGATGGAACTGATAAATAAACCCTAAATGCTCATTACGAAATTTTGCTTGCTCAGCACGTGATAGCTTAGCAACTTGTTGACCTTTAATTTTTGCCACACCGGCACTTTGTGAATCCAAAGTCCCCAAAATGTGCAGTAAAGTACTTTTACCAGAACCAGAGCTGCCAACGATAGCCAGCATCTCACCTTGTTGTAAGGTTAAATCAACCCCTTTTAAAACCTCAACGTGATTTTCACCATCTTGATACACTTTACTTAACTGTTCACATTGGATAACTAAATCATTCATAGCGCAATACCTCTGCTGGGCTAACATTGGCAGCTTTACGCGCCGGATATAAAGTGGCTAAAAAGCTCATGGTAATACTGCCTACGGCAATCAGCGATAAGCTCATTACGTCAAATTTTACTGGTAAGGCAATCCCTGTTAACAAGTTTAAACCTATGCCTGCCAGCACTTCGTTGATATAAGCACTGAGTAATAAGCCAAGGGCTGCACCGATACTGGTGCCAATCAAACCATTGTACAAACCTTGGATCATAAATACTTGCTGCACTTGAGCCGGCGTTAAGCCAAGCGTTTGTAAAATAGCCACTTCACTTTGTTTTTCGCTCACCATCATGGTCAACGCAGAGACAATATTAAATACCGCAACTAATACAATCAGCGCCAGCAGCATCGACATAATGCGTTTTTCCATTGCGACTGCTGCAAACAAAGTACCTTGTGACTGGCGCCAATCGGTGACTGTATGTTGACTTAAAATTGCACTAGCTGAAGCGCTAAAGGCATCTAGTTGAAAAGGATCGTTCAGTGAAATACTCAAATTAGGAGCACTAGTTTGTGGCAACTTTAATACCCGTTGTAGCGATTCGCCGCTAGTAAAAGCAAGTCCCATATCAATTTCAGAACCTGTTTCATAAATGGCAGCAACGGTGAACAAACGTTGGCTTGGTACGCGACCTAAAGGTGTATAGGTTGACGCATTAGGCATGATCACGCGCACTTTATCACCTAAACCAATTCCCAGTTTACGTGTTAAATAACGACTAACCGCAATGTGATAGCGCGATGTCATGACTGTTTGCCAGTTACCTTGAATAACTTTATCGCTGATTTTATAAAGCGATGCGTTATCGTCGTACAAACCTTGCAATAGCACGCCATGTAAATCGCGATTGGTTTGTAAAATGGCTTCACCATGGCGATACAAACTCGCTCTTTTCACAAATTTGGACGCAACAATGGTATCTTGCAGCTGGATCATTTGTGCTTGAGTTTGTCCATCAGACGCAATTTCAACATGAGGAATGAGGCCCAACATATTGGTTTTAAGGTTATTTTCAAAACCATTCATCACTGAGCTGACAGTAAATAATGCCATTAAACCAATGGCGATACCGGCAATGGAGAAAAACGAAATAAAAGAGATAAATGCGTTCCCTTTCGAGGAGCGACTGTATCTCAGCCCGATAAACAGGCTAACAGGTTGAAACATAATTATTTATGGTCACATTTAATGCCAATTCAGCGCTCATACTAGCATAAATAAAGCGCCATTGGGTATGCGCAAAAGTGTAAAAATTCATGACAAATCAACTGCTGTATCAAAATTAAGCCGCTTTATTTAAACTTTTAGTTTAGAGATTTAATAAGGTGATCGAGTAATGCTCTGACATTGGTCGCAACAAATTGTCGCGGAGGATACACTCCCCATACACCTTCTGGTTTTGGCTGATTATTGGTTAAAATAGGCACTAACTCACCCGTGGCTAAATCACTCTCAATGTAGTAGTTTGGCACTTGTATGATGCCAAGACCCTTTTTAGCTGCATCAGCTAAGGCCCAGCCACTATTACACTGTAACCGCCCCGCAATTTTGATATGTTTATCACGCCCTTGCTCGCAAACCCGCCAATAACTGCTGTTGCCGACTAAGCATTGATGGTGCTGTAATTCAGCTAATGTGTGAGGTTCGCCAAAACGGGCTAAATAGGCTTTTGAGCAGCAAATTACAAAATGACGTGCACTTAAGCGTCGTGCTTTTAAGCTAGAGTCTTTTAAATGACCAAGGCGAATAGCTAAATCAAAGCCGCCCTCAAGTAAATTTTCTTGTTCATTGCTCAGCGCCATCACCACTTCTACATCAGGGTGCAGTTGCATAAAAGTATGCACTGCTGGCATCACGAAGCTTTCGCCATACATAACCGGAGCTGTGAGTTTAATTTTACCTTTAGGAGCATTTTGCTGTTGCGCTAATAACGCGGTGGCGTCGTCCATTGCATGCTGTAAATGTTTTGTTTGATGTAAAAAGACTTCGCCTTCTTTAGTCAGTACAACTTTACGGGTAGTACGCGTTAATAATTGGGTATTTAAGCGCTGCTCTAATTGCGTTACATGGCGGCTTATGTGTGCAACGGATACCCCTAATGTGGTTGCAGCGCGGGTAAAGCTGCCTTCTTCACCGACTGCGATAAATTCGTCTATGCCTAACCAACGACTCATTATTACCATACTGTAAAAGTGTTTTATTAAAATGAAGATTAACATTGTTTGAGAAACAAATAAAATAGCGTTATTGTTTTCAAGTCATCTTCGTATTTAACCAGCAAGAGAGTTACTATGTCTGAATTTATAAAATCAAAAGCCGCAATTGCTTGGGGTCCAAATCAACCACTATCTGTAGAAGAAGTGGATGTAATGATGCCTAAAAAAGGCGAAGTAATGGTAAAAATTACTGCTACTGGCGTATGTCACACCGATGCATTTACATTATCAGGTGCCGATCCTGAAGGGATTTTCCCAGCCATTTTAGGGCATGAAGGCGCTGGTGTTGTTTATGCTATCGGCGAAGGCGTAACCAGTGTTGCTGTGGGCGATCATGTTATTCCTTTATATACTGCAGAATGCGGTGTATGTAAAATGTGTACTTCAGGCAAAACAAACTTGTGTTCCGCTGTACGTGAAACGCAAGGTAAAGGCTTAATGCCAGACGGCACGACTCGCTTTTTCAAAGATGGCCAACCAATTTATCACTACATGGGCACATCAACCTTTTCTGAATATACGGTACTGCCAGAGATCTCACTGGCTAAAGTAAACAAAGCAGCATCACTTGAAGAAATTTGCTTACTGGGCTGTGGTGTTACAACTGGTATGGGCGCGGTCACAAACACTGCAAAAGTTCAAGCAGGCGATACCGTTGCTATCTTTGGTTTAGGTGGTATTGGTTTATCAGCAATTATCGGCGCGAAAATGGCTGGTGCCTCGCGTATTATCGGTATTGATATCAACACATCTAAGTTTGATTTAGCCACTAAATTAGGTGCCACAGACTTGATCAATCCAAAAGATTTCGATAAGCCTATTCAAGAAGTTATTGTCGAAATGACCGATGGTGGCGTTGATTTCTCATTTGAGTGTATAGGTAATGTTGATGTCATGCGCTCAGCCCTTGAATGTTGTCATAAAGGTTGGGGGGAATCGGTGATCATTGGTGTTGCTGGTGCAGGACAAGAAATTTCAACTCGCCCATTCCAGCTAGTCACTGGCCGCGTCTGGCGTGGTAGCGCATTTGGTGGGGTTAAAGGTCGTTCACAACTACCTGAGATTGTTGAACGTTACATGGCTGGCGAATTTGCATTAAATGACTTTATCACTCATACCATGGGTCTTGAAGACATAAACGACGCGTTTGATTTAATGCATGAAGGCAAAAGTATTCGTACTGTGATCCACTACTAATATTAAAAATACAGATACCGCATAGCGTGTAAGCTATGTGGTATTTTAGCGAGGAATCTATGTTAGATAATTTAAGCGCCACAAAAGTTAGCGGTGGCTGGCACAAGCAATACAGCCATACATCTACAAGCACCCATTGCCCAATGCGGTTTGCTATTTTCTTGCCACCCGGTGCCAGCCAAACTAATAAAGTACCGGTACTGTATTGGTTATCAGGCTTAACCTGTACGGATGAAAATTTTATGCAAAAAGCAGGTGCATTTAAAAAAGCGGCAGCGCTTGGTATTGCTATCGTTGCACCTGATACCAGTCCTCGTGGCGACACTGTGCCAGACCAAGACAGTTATGATTTTGGCCAAGGCGCAGGGTTTTATTTAAACGCCACCCAAGCCCCCTATAACACGCACTATAATATGTATGATTATGTGGTAAATGAATTGCCTTGGCTAATTGAACAGCACTTTCCCGTGACTGATAAAAAAGCGATTAGCGGGCATTCTATGGGGGGGCACGGTGCGTTGATGATTGCATTGCGCAATCCAAAAAGTTACACCAGTGTTTCTGCTTTTAGCCCAATCACTAACCCTATTGACTGTCCTTGGGGGCAAAAAGCGTTTAGTCAGTACTTAGGAGATGATCAATCACAATGGGCCAATTACGATAGCTGTGAACTAATGAAAAAGGCACACAGTAACGAATTTTTACCAATGCGTATTGACCAAGGTGATGCCGATAATTTTTTAGTCGAGCAACTAAAACCAGACAACCTAACTGCAGTAGCAAAGCAAGTTAATTACCCGCTAACGTTGAATATGCACGCAGGCTACGATCATAGTTACTTTTTTATCAGCAGCTTTATCGACGAACACTTATCATTTCATCAACTGTATCTTCAGCGTTAATTGTATCCTCTACTGTGAGGTTGTCATTCGTTACTTCCTCACATTGTTGTATTGATTTAGTTATTCTTTTGCATACCAGAGTAGGCTCTGAGCTTTCTTGCACTAACCCCACTAAAAAACGATCTACTTCGATGCCTAAGTCCGCAAATGACAAAGTCTGTTCATGACTAAAGTAAGTATTATCTTGAGGCGATACATGTGCGGGGGCCTGCGCTAAATCAGCACCATAATTTGTATCCGCTTTTGAATAAATAACTCCATCAACTAATACACCCGCTACAGTGCATGCGCTTAGTAATTGGCTGACAAGTAAAACAGTAATAAAGTGCTTGAACATAAATTTAATCCTTTATATCCCATTGCTTAAATGCGTAAGTTATTATTTAACTACCTCGAATGAGCCAGTTTTTAATAGCATTAGTATTGCTTAGTGGTTGTATCTGTAATACTCACTATAAACGAACGAGTATAAAACACTGTAAAAAACTGTAAGTGAATGACAATAAAGTAATTAAACTATAAACTAGCTCGAGCATAGCAACAGTAATAGGTTTAACTACACTTGTAACTCCTTCATAAACTCTTTTACAAATCCTATCAGCTGCAAAATAAAAATAAACAAAAATGGCACTGCACCAATAATTGCAATACTTCGGTTAAGTAATTCATTATTTTGTAATAACAATACCCAGCTACTTAGAGCTAAAGTAAAAGACCACACATACAAACTAAATCGATGACTGCTTTTTGTCCCCGCTAAATTACGGATCACTAAAATTGCAGAATCTGCCGAAGTAGCAACAAAGATCAGTAATAATAATAAGCTCGACCAAATAAGCACACCTCCTTGCCAACCTAACTGCTTAAAAAATACAAATAAGCCTTGTGTATAATCAGTTTTAATAGCGGCCATAATGCCACTACTATGGCCGCTATCCCAAGCAATAGCAGATCCCGAAAAAACACTAAACCAAATTAAAGTAACGAAAGTTGGCACAATTACTACGCCAACAATGTATTGCCAAACTGGCCGACCTTGACTTATTTTAGCTAAAAAAACCCCAACAAAAGGTCCCCACGCTAGCCACCAAAAATAATAATTATACGTCCAACTATTAGCCCAAGCAGGATCATTTAGTTGACTTGATAATTGCCATGTCCCTGTCACTAATAAGTGGCTATAAAATTTAACGCCACTGATCGCCACATCTATAATCGGTTGTAGTGGTACCATCATGATGAGCCAAATAAGTACTCCAAATGCTAAAAAAACATTAAATTGACTGAGTGTTTGAATACCCTTTTTTAATCCTAAGCGCGCAGATAAGCTAAACAACAGCGCTAATAACATAATAATAATCAAACCAACTAACCAAGGCGAGTTAATGCCAAGCTCAAGCTCAATCCCTTTTCGTAGTAATAATGTTGAATTTGCAATCGTGCCAACTACACCAAAAAAAATAGCTAAAATGGCCACTAACTGAATCACGTATTTACACTTTAGCTGCCCTGCGCGACTTAAAAATGAAGTTGTTACACTCAACACCGGAGCACTTATATCTCCCGCTTTGCCACTGTTATGGCTCAAACCACCTAAGACTAAGCCAAATACTGCGTAGAGTGCCCATGCATGAGCGCCCCAGTTTACTAACGTAATAGCCAATGCAGCACCTTGTCTATCAGGGTAAAGACTTTGCTTTAATGGCGGTTGCAATACGTGCATGGCAGGCTCTGCTACGCCCCAAAAAATTAAACCCGATCCCATTCCTGCAGCAAATAACATTGACAACCAACCAAAAGTTGAAAACTCGACAGATGTATGCTCTCCACCTATTTTACGTTGTCCGAGTGGGCTAATAGCCAGCACAATAACGCTTATCAATAAAAAATTAACTAACAGAAAAAATGGTCCACCCAACACTGATAATGCATTAATGATCAGTGGTTGAATATGCGCGGTGAGCATATCAGGAAATAATAGAGCCCCGCTAACAAATAGCACACACAAGGTGAGCGCTAGTTTTTCAAGATTCGACACTAATTTAGTAATACGAGCTTTAATTACCACATAGATACCTTAAAAATTATACTAATTAAATCGGTTTTATCAGCGCTAACGTTACGACGCTTTAAAGCTACACCAAAGCAACTTTTTAATTTTACATAATTTAGACATAAAAAAACCGGCCGCAGCCGGTTTTCTGATACTTAATACCAATTATATTGATTTACAGAGCTCTTGAACTCGCTTGCATGATCATGCATTTAATAAAACTGAGATCAATAAACTTTACTTTGCAGCCAAAAGCTTCGCTTGCTCTTGTTGGCTTGCCATAAATTCGTTAAAGGTGCCGTGGAAATTAACCACTTCTTTGTCACGAATATCAATAATACGAGTTGCCAATGATGAAACAAACTCACGGTCATGGCTGACAAAAATCAGCGTACCTTCAAAGCCTTTTAATGCATTATTAAGCGCTTCAATGGCTTCCATATCCATGTGGTTTGTCGGTTCGTCCATCACCAAAACATTTACGTCTTGCATCATTAATTTGCCAAACAATAGGCGATTTTTCTCACCACCTGAGCAGTTTTTAGCTTTTTTATTCGCATCATCCGCAGTAAACAATAACCGACCTAACATGCCACGCACCATTAAATCGTTATGCTTGGCTGTACGCCACTGTGACATCCAATCAAACAAGGTTAAATCGTTATCAAAGTCTTTACTACTATCTTGCGGACAATAGCCAATCGATGCATTTTCTGACCATTTTACAACACCGTGATTAGCTTCAAGTTCACCCACTAAACAGCGAATAAAGGTTGATTTACCAACACCGTTTTCACCAATAATCGCAAGTTTTGAACCCGCTTCTAAAATCAGCTCGCCGCCTTCAAACAATACTTCACCGTCAAAACCATGGCCAAAGTCTTCTAAGATCAATGCTTGGCGGTGCATCTTTTTACCTTCATCAAAATACAATGACGGCGCCATTCGGCTTGACGACTTCACTTCATCTAAGCTGATTTTATCCATGCGTTTAGCACGTGAACTCGCTTGTTTTGCTTTTGACGCATTAGCACCAAAGCGGTTAACGAAATCTTGTAACTCTTCAATTTCAGATTGCTTTTTAGCATTACCAGCAAGTAATTGATCACGAATAAGTGTTGATGCTTCAATGTATTTTTCGTAGTTACCTGGGTAAATACGCAGCTCACCGTAGTCAATATCAGCCATATGAGTACATACCGCATTAAGAAAATAGCGGTCATGAGAAATAATGATCATGGTACATTTACGCTGGTTAAGTTCGTGCTCTAACCAGCTAATGGTATGAATATCCAAGTTATTGGTTGGCTCATCCAGTAATAAAATATCAGGGTTAGCAAACAAGGCTTGCGCAAGTAAGACGCGCAGCTTCCAGCCTGGGGCTACTTGTGACATTAGACCAAAATGAAATTCTTCTTCAATACCCGCTTTTAATAAAATATCACCCGCGCGGCTTTCTGCACTGTAACCATCCATTTCAGCAAAAATGCTTTCAAGCTCAGCGACTTTCATACCATCTTCTTCACTCATTTCTGGCAGTGAATAAATACGTTCACGTTCTTGCTTTATTTTCCATAATGCAACGTCACCCATGATCACAGTATCAACCACTGAGTATTGCTCAAATGCAAACTGATCTTGGCTTAAGTTACCGACTTTCAGTCCTGGGCCAATTGATACGTTACCTGATGTTGGCACTAATGAGCCATTGAGGATTTTCATGAAGGTTGACTTACCGCATCCATTGGCGCCAATTAAGCCATAACGATTACCGTTACTAAATTTAGCGGAGATATTTTCGAACAAGGGTTCGGCACCAAACTGCATGGTGATATTAGCGGTAGAGATCAAAATGAATTTCCTAAGCAAATACTGACAAGTACACTGTTCGCTGAATAAGGAAAAGTTAATACAGGCAATAAGACGGTATAAAGAGGCCGCGAATTATACAGGCACTAGCTGCACTAGTCGAGCTTAGTCTCAATAATTGACTCACCGAGCACTGGTTTTTATGTGACTTAAATAAATTTTAATGTCATCTACGGTTTCAGCCAATGATTTTTTCGATAGCAATAAAAAAGCGAAGGCAGTGCCTTCGCTTTTTTATCAAACGTCTCGTTTAAGCAAGCTTGTCTGAAGCAACTTTATAAGTTGGATCTTCTATTACATTAACTTCTACTAAGTCGCGCGCTTTATGTAATAACTGTATACAGTCTGGGCTCAAGTGGCGTAAATGCAACTGCTTACCTGCCTTGGTGTATTTATCAGCTAAAGTATCAATTGCTTCAATGGCACTGTGATCTGCCACTCGGCTGTATTTAAATTCGATGATAACGTCTTTAGGGTCATTTTTAACATCAAACAACTCCGCGAACTTTTTCACTGAGCCAAAAAATAATGGGCCGTGTAGTTCGTAGACTTTAGAACCTTCTTCATCAATGTAGTTTGTAGTAAAAATATGTTTAGCATGTTGCCATGCAAATACTAAGGCTGACACAATCACACCCACACATACTGCAATTGCTAAGTCAGTTATCACCGTTACACCCGATACTAATACAATGACAAAAGCATCTGATTTTGGGACGCGTTTCATCATTTTGAAACTCGCCCATTCAAAGGTGCCTAATACCACCATAAACATCACGCCAACCAATGCTGCCAGCGGCACCATTTCAATCAAACTGGCGGCAAAAATAATGAATGCTAGGAGCATTAATGCTGCTGTGATACCAGATAGACGCGAACGACCACCTGAGTTAATGTTGATCATTGATTGACCAATCATCGCGCAGCCTCCCATCGCACCAAAGAAACCACAGGTAACGTTTGCAGCGCCTTGACCAATGCATTCTTTATTGCTGTGACCACGGGTTTCTGTGATTTCATCAATCAGGCTAAGGGTTAATAATGATTCAATCAAACCAATTGCCGCTAAAATAAGTGCATAAGGTAAAATAATTTTCAGTGTTTCAAAGGTAAATGGCACCATTGGAATGTGAAATTGTGGTAAACCACCAGCAATAGTTGCCGCACTGTCACCGGTCATATCTTTTAAGAAATCAAGTACTGTACGCGCTTCTAAATCAAATCCGATAACAATGGCGGTTACAGTAACAATAGCGACTAATGTTGATGGCACAGCTGTAGTCAACTTTGGCAAAAAGTGAATAATAGCCATCGTTAAAGCGACTAATCCTAGCATGATCATCATCGGCGTGCCTGTCATCCACTGCATGCCACCTTGACCATCGGACACCTTAAATTGACCTAGTTGCGCTAAGAAGATGACAATCGCTAAACCATTTACAAACCCAAGCATCACCGGATGCGGAACCATACGAATAAACTTACCGAGCTTAAACACCCCTGCTAGTATTTGCAGTATCCCCATCAGCAATACAGTCGCGAAGAGATACTCAACCCCATGATCTAGCACTAAACTTACCATAACAACGGCAAGTGCACCGGTTGCACCGGAGATCATACCTGGGCGGCCGCCAAAAATAGCGGTGATCAAGCCAACAATAAATGCTGCATATAAACCAACTAAAGGCTCTACATTTGCAACAAACGCAAATGCAACAGCTTCAGGAACGAGTGCTAGGGCAACCGTTATACCTGATAAGATATCGTTTTTAGCAGAGCTCGGCGCCTTGCTTAATAAGTTAAACATTGAATTCCTCTTCGGGGTGTGGGATCAAAAAAGCGCTGAATTCTAACAAATTAAGCTAAGGTTAACAATTGCAGTAAGAGGAACAAGCTAACGCCTTTATAGCGCTAGCATGATTAGATACGATTAAAGTGGCAGCGATGTACTGCGTTTGACACAAGTCATAGTGACGTTTGAGTGAACTTCTTGAACAAATTCAAGATTCAATAAATTATCACGAACAAACTGTTCATAGCCTTCAATGCCTTTAGAAATGATCCGCAACATAAAGTCCATAGTGCCAGCCATACTGTAACATTCTGTTACTTCATCATAACTTAGGATAAGTCGTTCAAACTCAGCTAAATTTGTACGGCCATGATTTGATAAACGAACATGAGCGTACACTAGCATATCAAAGCCGAGCTTTTTCTCATCCAATAAGGCAACTTTGCCTTTGATGTAACCATCTTGCTCAAGCTTAGCAATACGACGCCAACAAGGTGATTGAGATAAACCGACTTTATCAGCAATATCAGCGGTCGAAAGACTTGCATCTTGCTGTAACAGTGCCAAAATTTGGCGGTCAACATGATTTAGAGACATTTTATTTCTTATTTATTTTACTAAATTGGTTAAATTATACATTGGTTTATAGGTTGAGTCTTGTACTTTTATGCATTTATTATGCGCAACTAACCAAATTTACCACTTATAAATGGATTCGATATGCGCTCAGTCAGCACTTTAGTGTCAGGTCCATGCCCAGATAGAATTCGCGTTTCATCAGGCAGTGTCAAAATTTGATTTTTAATCGAGTCAAGTAACTGCTGGGCATCCCCTTTAGGGAAGTCTGTACGCCCTACTGAGCCTTTAAAAATAACATCACCCACTATCACTAACTGATGTGTTGCTTCATAAAATACAATATGCCCAGGCGTGTGGCCCGGACAATGACGAATGTCAAATCGCAATTGACCCAATGTAAACGTATCGCCATGACTTAACCAATGCTGAGGATGAAAAGGCGCAATTGGTGCAAAGCCAAACATTTGCGCTTGCATAGGTAATGCATCAAACCAAAACAATTCTTCTTTTTGTGGCCCGACAATATCAACAGAAAAATGCTCAGCAAGTACTTTTGCCGCACCGACATGATCAAGATGGCCATGGGTGAGTAAAATACACTGCAAGCTTAACTGATGCTTGGCAAGCTCAGTAATGATTTTATCAGCGTCGCCACCCGGGTCGATAACCGCTGCGTGGCGTGTTTGTTTACAAATAACCACTCGGCAATTTTGTGCAAAAGCGGTCACCGGTACGGTAATTATTTCCATATGTTAATTCTTTATTTGCGGTTTAGTGTCAAATGTCATCAGCACAGGATACTTTAAATAAGCTTGATCATAAAATGGCGTATGCTCATAGAGCCAGTTTAATCGTGCTTGTGCATCTTTAGCAAAAGCGGCATCCTCACGAATTTTTTTATCAAACTCAAGTGCAAGTGCCGGTTTATCTTTGAGCATATGGCGAGCATACGGCGCTAATGCATAGTTTTCCATGTACTCAGTACGTTGAAAAATCGTATTAAACTCACCCCACGCAAAAAATGAATCCGGTGCTTTGGGGTGTAAAAGATGGGCAACTAACTCACCGAAAGGTTGAGCAGTTTCAACTTTATACCAACCGGTCAAAGACTTTTCTGGTACATCAACAAAATCAAAATCTGTGTTTACTCGAAAGCGTCCTTCAAACGGCGCTTTATCAAATTCATGCTTTGTTACTACCGCGACTTTTAAATTAGTTACCAGCTCATCACTGCTCACGTTTTCTACTGTAATACCATGTAATTTGAGTTTTTCGACAATGTCTGGATACGCAGGTGGAATATAAAATGTACTTGGTACGGTGATCACGGTTTTTGCGTCCTTCTGCCAGTAAATAGGCAACGCATCATAGTGCTGTTTTTCGCCTAAATACTTTACTTCCATCTGGCCACTCAAGGCGCTTTTACTGCGCGAATATTTGATCCCTGCAAATGCGATAGTGTTTGGCTCTTTTGCATAACTGCGTTCAACAATAAGCTGGCTTGGCACAAAAGCTCGTTCTTTTTCAACCGCTTCGGTTAATTGATGATGATGTTGCGCCAATGCTGAAATAGCCCCATCTAAAAATACATAGGTGCCAAGTACACGTTGTTTATACGGTTTTAATGAATGATTTTCGACAAGAATTGTGGGTAACGATCTTAAATCCCCCCAACCATTCGAATAACGAGGCGTGGCAACCCAGCCCGCTAAGCCTTTTTTAAACTCGCGCTTATCCATTACAAATACCAGCGGCCCAGGTATATGGCCTTGCTCTTGTAATTTTGTGTCGATGATAGGTTTAAAATAATTATTGAGCGCATCTGACACACTTGGCGATTCACTGGCAAATACGGGGTTGTACCCGTAAGTTACATCGTATTGATAATCTGCACCGTCAGTCACATGCACATCGATATATAAATCTGGGTTAAACTGCTTGATCACCTTTAATACACCACGTACTTCCGGCGTATCTAGTTTGGTGAAATCACGATTTAAATTTAAATTATTAGCATTGGTTCTAAAGCCCATTTCAACTGGCCCACGCTGGTTTATGCGATTAAACTGACTACTACGCTCATGGCCATCAACATTTAAAATAGGAATAAATAAGATGTTCACTTGGCTTAAAATATCTCGACGTTTACCGGTTGCAATATCGCGTAGCAACATAAACATCGCATCTTTACCGTCAATTTCGCCGGCATGAATTCCCGCTTGAATAAAAATAGTCGGCTTGGCGTTTTGCATTAACTGCGAAGGTGTAAATGCACCATCTTCGCTTGCTACCATCATGTTGATCGCACGGCCACTGGCACTATGTGCAATAGTTTGCACTTGGAATTGGGTAGGGTTTGCTGCAACAAGACGATCTACAAAGGCCATAGTTTGCTGATAATTTGGTGACTTTAGCCCTTCGCTTAGTTCGAAATCAGTGGTTAATGGGCCTTTTTGTTGTATCAGTGCCAAACTTTGACCTTGCCATGGCAACAATGGCGGTAAATGGCTATCTAATGTAACACTGGCACTTAACAATAATAAACTGGCGATCATAGGACTCTCAAACGTTGGCCTCTTTAATAGCTTGAAATTATAACAAGGATAAATGACAGATCGCGTAAACTGCGGTGATTCAACAAAAAAATGCAGCCAATGACAATTTAAAAACTTTATAGGGCTAATTTTCACGCATTAAAAAAGGCGCTATAAAAGCGCCTTGCCACTCAAGAATAATGTGCTTAAAACATATCTTGATAAGGATTCGTTTTACTAAATGCAATGGCTTTATCAAAACCGGGAATATGCATGTCGGTATCAGAAATGACAATTTCATCTTCATCAATCATGCCATCACCAAAGCGATAGATTAGCTCATATTGTCCTAGGTCAGCTTGTTGCTGATAATTAGTCTGAGCAGCTGTAACGGTTTGATTGCTCAATGCATATGCATCCATCACCGCACTACCATGGCGTTTTGCTAACATTTTCATGGTCACCATGGGTGACAAAACAGTGGCGGTGGCATTATTTCCGCCAAAGCCTTTTGAATTAATAAAAGCAATATCCATGTCTTCGCATTGATAATGCTCAGTACGAATATCTAAATACTGGTTATGCACATCCTTTGCCACTTTATCTATGGTGGTAATACCCGGCATAATATTATGTGCAAATACACCCAGCGCCATCGCTAATTGGTCGCCACTAGCTGGCGCAATTGTGTGCCCTACATACGCTTTTGGTGCTGCTACTTTCCAATTATCAATGGCAAACGTTTGTGCCACCTTATGATAAATTAATGACTCTGTTACGCGGTTTTGCGGTGTGCTTGAACCATGCGCTAAAATAAAGCTACGTTGTTGTAATGCTTCTTTACCTAATAAGCTCGTGGCTAATGCCGCCGACTTAGCCATGGTTATATAATTACCCGGTCCCGGTGATGTAATTGATTTTTTAACGCCATCAGCATTTACAAATACATCAGGCACGCAGCCTAGAATGTCTGCACCCAACTCCAGTGCTAACACATCATCCATTAGAATCGCTACTTGTGCGCCTTCACCTAAAGTAAAGCCACAATTTTCGCCAAATGGGCGGCTACTTTTACGATAATCAGGCTCATCATCATTGCTTAAGTTATCCAAGCGGCGTAAACCTTCAATATTCGCCAGCGCATTCATATTGCCAAAGCCTTCAACAACTTCAGGAGTAATTGCGCATTCAACACTTGCCACAATAGCAACACGTGTTCGCCCTGCTTGTATATCGTTTACTGCAGCGCGCAAGTTATATAAAAATGTTGCACACGCGCCAGAAGTTGAAAACGTAGTGCCTACATTGCCCGTCACATAGGCATTAATAAAATCGGTCGACATTGTATTTAAGCCAAGCGCTAACTGCTTGGTGCTGACGCGGTCACCTTGCTGGCGCGCTTTTACTAAACCACCTAAGCCCTTGTCATCCATTTGACCAATAACCGACGCTGAATAAGTGCCAATTTTATCAGGCTCAACACTATTCATAATGTGTTGCCAATCAAGTCCGGTTGATTTAATCGCGTCAGTAGCAGCAAAAATAGTGGCTTGTAAACCACGTGGCTGGTAGCGACTGTTGTACATAAGAGATGGATCAAACCCTGTTGGTAGTTGCCCAGCCGATTTAATCGGATTATCGCGAGTAGAATCATGTTTAATATCAAACTGAGCCGCAATGGTTACTTTTACTTTTTTATTTTCAAGCTCTTCTACTTGCCAACTTGTAGGGACCGGCGAAGGTAAATCTCGACGACGTGTTTCAAACACAATGGCGCTTTCATCTGACGCGGTTAACGTCATTTTTTGCTGCCATGGTGTTGCATCGACATCAAAATGCTCTTTTTCAATTTTACGAATTAACGTACCGGCAATAATTTGCTCACCAAAGCGTGCTTCTATGTCGCTTTGCTCAACAGTATTGCCTTTTAAATCTTGCAGTTGCCCATTCACAAGACTCACTAAATTCATTAACGTGGCGAGGCCTAAAAATGTTTCTTGCCGGGCTTGAGTATCTAAGTTATTTAACACGATACGACGATAACCTTGATGAAAAGAAGTACGGCCTGCGGCGTTAATTCCACCCATGCCGATAATAACGGGTAATGCTGTCATAATTTACCTTGAGAAAACGTGTTATAGGAGAAGCTTGCAGTTTAGATGGATTTAATTATCAACATTGTGCTTAAATAGCCAAATAATGAGCCTATGAGGCCAAATCAAACTGGTCGGAGCAATTAAATGGACAACAACTTGGTACTTAGCCCTTTGCAAATAAGTATTTTGGTATACCAGCACTTATTGATCACCAGTGTCACCTTGCCAATTGAAATGCTCAGAGCCGGTGAGGCGTACGCCAAGGGGCATCTAAACAGCAAAATTTTTCGGCCATTAACGATTAATTTAATCGCTGAGGACAGCGAACCTATCAAAAATCGCAGCGGCTTAGCAATATTACCGGATCACACTTACGGCACAGCACCTTACAGTGACTTGATTATTGTGCCCGGTATTTGGCGCAATCCTCGCCCTGTTGTCAGAGCAAACTCTGGGTTAGTTCAGTGGCTTGCCAGCAGCTGGCAAACGGGTAGCTCAATCATTGGCGTGGGTACTGGCAATTGCTTAGTCGCTGAAGCTAAGTTATTAAATGGTCACCCCGCTACCACTCATTGGCATTATGCAGAACAATTTAAACGCGACTACCCACAAGTGCTGCTCAAGCCTGATTTTTTTATCACTCAATCTGAGCGCTTATACAGTGTGGCAAGTCTAAATGCCTTAGCAGATGTGATCGTGCATATTATTAGCCAATACTACGGACAGGCCGCCGCTCAGCATGTTGAGCGCAACTTTTCTCACGAAATTAGGAAACCTTACGAAGACCAGCGCTACCTTGAAGGCGCCGTTGATCGGCATCCAGATGAACTCATCGCGCAAATTCAATTTTGGTTAAAAAACAACTTAACCACAGAACAAAGTTTAACAGAGGTAGCTCAACTATTTAGTTTGAGTTACCGCTCTTTTACCCGCCGTTTTCGCATTGCGACCAACCAAAGCCCCATTGAATATTGGCAGCAATTACGCGTACAAACAGCCAAAGAGCTACTTGCATCATCTAACTTATCAATTCAGGAGGTTGCTTTAGAGGTGGGTTACAATGATCAAGGTCATTTAACCCGCGTGTTTAAGAAAGTGCTCTCGCAAACGCCTAGCGAGTATCGAAAAGTGGTTAGAAGAAAGTTATTTGGTTAATAAGTTGCGGGGTGTTATTTTTAAACAGTTAAACCTTTTAGATAGCAAAATATACAGTGCGGGTTAAACATGAGTATCGACGTTTAACGCGCATCATTTACCATCGCTGTCGATTTGAGTACGCCTTTCAAATACTAACTTTAATGCTGCGTCCATTTCTTTAATAAAGTCATCCTTAAATGGAAATTTTTCTGATGGCGCTTTCAAATAACCAATGTGAGCAGTTCGCTTGAAAATAATTCTGTCTTGCTGAAGTTGACTCAAATCAACAAATGGATGGCTTTGCTTAAGTGCTTTAATACCTGATAAGATGGCCCACTTGTCATTGATATAACAGTCGATTCTATTTTTAGCCAGCTTCAAAATATTTGATAATGTATCTTTGTTTTCCCATATTTTTATTTTGTTTTGCTCCAGGGCAGTGTTCAATGCTTGATCGAATAAGAGATACCCTGCATTGATACCAACATTAATCGGCTTTAATGGATATTCTGTGTTTTCAATCTTGAGTAAGCTTGAGTTTGGATTACAAAAAGCTTGTATTACTTCTTCATGCAGCGGCTCTGAGTAAGGCCAAATAAAACTGCGCCCTTGCACATTTTTATAAGGAGGTAGTAAGGCAAAGTCCTCTCCTCGTCTAAGTGCGTCAACACCGCGCTTCCAAGGTACTGGTTGCAACTCTATAATATATTTTTCACTGACCAAATCGGCAGCTTGACGAACTACATCAACATATAAGCCCACTAACTCACCGTCTTTAAGGTAAGAATATGGGGGATAACTATCATCGACTAATATCACAACACGATAGCTTGGTTGGGCCACTACCGGTATTGTAAAAAAGAAAGCAAACAGCAGTAATGCAATTCTTTTCGGCCCATTCCACTGTATTATTTGCCAACTCGATTCCATTAAACAACACCTAAATAAATAATCACTGGTTATTAGCGTAGTCAGATTAATATTTTTTACAAATCTTAACTTCCCCAATTAGTATACCTACTCAAACGCTAAAATAACAAAAGCATAGGCTTACTCTTATTATTACGATAAGCGTACGACAAGGACCATCTAGATGCCGGACTTGCTAGGCCACTAACAACCGATTTAATCGCGCTGGACTGTAAATCTTTAAACGAGCTAGTCCCTCGATCATAGATAGAGAAAACCGAACTAAGCAGCAAATAAAATCAAACGCTAATTAGACGTTTATATCTATATAAATTATAGTAATAGCATTAAAAGTGCTAAAAATTACATGGAGGCGCCATGACGGCAAATTTTAGCGATGTGCTTTTGGATCAAAAAGATAATTCAACAATCGATGCTAAATTGACAAATTTGCTGGGATTGGTGCGCAAACATTTAAATATGGATGTTGCTTTTATTTCAGAGTTTATTAACGATGAGCGCGTTTTCAAAGTTGTCGATAATCCATCAGCAAATAAAACGGTTAAAGTGGGCAATTCCGATCCTATTAATGAAACATATTGCCATAAAATCAGTGAGAAACAGCTTAGCCCTATTATTACCAATTCAAAAACAAATCCAATTACTCAAATAATGCCAGTAACCGACAAGTTAAACATAGGCGCTTATATTGGTGTGCCTATCAATCTTTCAAATGGTAAATTATATGGTACATTTTGTTGTTACAAATCGCATCATGATGAAAGCTTAAACGAGCGGGACTTGTCTTTTTTAAACATAATCTCTGAAATTGCAACTGGATTAATTGAAAAAAACCTGCATAACACTGCATTGCATGGCCAAACCAAATTAGCAATTGAAGAGGTTATTGCAAGCAACAATATAAGTATTTATTTTCAGCCTATTTTTAATCTATTTAGTAATAAAATTGCGGGCTTTGAATCACTGTCACGCTTTTTTACCAAACCTTATAAAACACCTGATCTCTGGTTTAAAGAGGCAACAGATGTGGGCCTAGATGAATCTCTGGAAATGCTGGCAATAAAAAACAGCCTCGCCTATATTGCGCAATTTAATGATACCACTTATATCGCCATTAATTGTTCACCATCCCATATACTCTCGGGTGCACTTGAATATACTCTGCAAGGAGCCGATTGTTCAAGGTTGGTATTAGAAATAACTGAACATTCACCAATATCAGACTATACAGTAATGCGAGCTGCATTAGCGCCACTGCGAAAAAAAGGGCTACGTTTGGCTATTGATGATGTAGGTGCTGGCTTTTCGTCGTTTCAACATATTTTAGAACTAGAAGCCGACATTATTAAATTAGATATCAGCCTTACGCAAAATATAAATAAAGACAATCGGAAGTTTTTACTGGCCAAGGCACTGTGTGGCTTTGCTAAAGCAATAGACTGTACGATTGTTGCCGAAGGCATTGAAACGCAAGCAGAGCTTAACGCATTAAGAAAATTAAATGTTGATAATGTGCAAGGTTACTTTATTGGCCGCCCTGCTCCTATTGAAGATGCATTGAGCTATCAAAGCATGACTTTATCAACATAAAAACGCCACTCTTAGTGGCGTTCTGACTCGTTAATTTCTTTTCGATAGTATCGTTTGTGATAACTTTTAACTTTAGCGTGTACACCTTTACTTAAGCTTTTAAACTTAGCTTCAAGGACATCTACACCATATAAAATACCCACCACTAAAATGGATAGTTTAATAGCTGCCAATAAATTATCGGTTGCAATCACTACACCAATAGATGCCAAAACCCAGATAGTTGCCGCCGATGTTACCCCAACCACAGCACCATCTTTAGCGAGCATAACTCCAGCACCTAAAAAGCCGATGCCAGTAATAATTTGACCAACCACGCGCGAGTGGTCAATCACATCACCATGGAGCATAAACGCCGTGGCTAAAAACAAATAAGTACCTAATATAATCAGTACTGAGGTTCTTATTCCTACTGGTTTGCCCCGTAACTGGCGTTCCATACCAATCAAAGCGCCACAAAATGCAGCACTGCCTATTGCCGACCACGAATAGGGGGCGATATCTACTAATTCAAAAAAAGTCACTCAAAATCCTAAAATTACTGCATGTGTATAGCCAGTGCCGTACTCAAACGAGAACTACCGAAACTGGCCATTTTTAAAAAGTCACTCTTAGCGATGGGTACGTGTTGACAATCAATCGCCAGCTGTTTATCGCTTTCACAAAAAGGGTCATGAACATATAAACAATGCTCATCTAAATGCGTTACACACACCCAATGCGGTGACTTTTTACCATCAAAGCGATACGTACTGATCAATAGCACCACGGCCATTTTTGCTGCTAACCAGCGCTCTATGTGCTCAAGGGTTAAGTCTTGATACTTCACATCTAGTTTGTGATTAATTGCCTCAACCACAAATTGATTATGAACCGTATGTAAAATCGCTTTCTTCTTGTCACTTCTTACGCCATCAACAAACAATGTATCACGTGTATTAATAATCACATCGGCTGTAAAACCGCGTTTATTGGCAGCT
Organism: Pseudoalteromonas sp. SR44-5; assembly: GCF_014163675.1. Classification (NCBI taxonomy): domain Bacteria; kingdom Pseudomonadati; phylum Pseudomonadota; class Gammaproteobacteria; order Alteromonadales; family Pseudoalteromonadaceae; genus Pseudoalteromonas; species Pseudoalteromonas sp. SR44-5. Next base: position 133,730 of record NZ_JACJDT010000004.1, on the reverse strand, counting down.
AAAGCAAGTCCTAATGGATGACAACCGCCATGACCTGAGGTCATAAAAATAGTGGTTGCTTCACGCCAAATATCAAGCTCATTCACTTGTGAAATAATCGCTTTTTTTATTGATGACATTGCCATTAGTAATGCCGCTGGCCCGCAAGTAAATTCGGTTGTTTGTTGATACCAAGGCGTTACACGCGAAAACTCAAGCTCATTAGTTTTACGAATGTTTTTTTGCATCCGCAAGGCATCACTATGATCATCATAATAGTCACTGTATTGCCCAAATACCCGATAGCCAAGCTTTTCATAAAGTGCGATTGCAGCTTTATTATTTACCGCCACTTCAAGACGCATAAATAACCGCCCGCGTTCAGCCGTTGCTCTTTCTAGTGCTTTCAAAAGCTGCTGAGCAATGCCTTTGCCTTGTGCATTTGGTGCAACTGCTAGCGAATATAAACGTGCTAAACGAGTGCCTTTATGACACCACACTAAGCCATAGCCGAGTATCTGTTGATCTAACTCTGCAACCATTAAAATACCATGTTTGGCTGCAATCCAGCGCTTCAAGCTACGCGCACTTAATCTATCTTGATTAAAACTTTGCTGCTCTATCTCAAGTAACGCTTTTAAATCGCTATCTGTGGCAGCGCGAACTGCCACACTATGCTCGGTCATTAACTCCGGCCTCGTGCTTCGAGGCGTTGTTTAAATTCTTCCATAATGATCATATAGAGTTCATCACCTAAGTAACCATCTTCTACTTTATGGTCAATACTTGGGTTATCGTTTACTTCAAGCACATATGCACGGCCTTGGTGTTCTTTAACATCCACACCATAGAGCCCTTTGCCTACAGTTTTACATGCTTTTAATGCCGCATCTAAAACTGCTTTTGGCAACTCAAAAGTAGGCAGTGTTTCAAAACCACCAGAGAAAAACCGTTTTGCATCATGATTATAAATTTGCCAATGATTGCGAGCCATTAAATAACGGCATGCATAGATAGCACGACCATTTAGTACCCCTACTCGCCAATCGTATTCTGTGTACATATATTCTTGGGCTAGAACTAAAGCGCTAAATTCAAATAGCTCAGCCAATTTTGCTGCCAGCTCATTGCGATCAGTTACTTTGTAGACACCTTTTGAAAACGACCCTTCCGGCATTTTAAGCACTAGTGGATAAGTAAATGCCTCTTCAAGCTGACTGATGGTTTCATCACTTTGATCAGCTACTACTACGGTTTTTAAGCTCGGTACTTTTTGATAATTAAACGCATCATGCAAATACACTTTATTACAACAGCGTAAAATAGACTCAGCATCATCAATCACCACTAATCCTAGGCTCTGCGCCTTACTTGCCAGACGATAAGTTGGGTGGTCAATTGCAGTTGTTTGACGAATAAATAGCGCATCAAACTGAGCGATATTATCTATTTCGTCAAAGCTTAGCGCTTGAGCATAGATACCATGTTTAGCTGCCGCTTTGATAAAACGGGCTATTGCATCTTTATCGCTTGGTGGTACTTTTTCATTGTGATCAACTAAAATAGCCATATCCCAGCGGTAACGTTTTTGCGTACTGCTTATACGCCACTGTGTTTGCGTAAACTCAGTTAATTTAGCAACAAAGTCTTGATGCTGCTGAGCATTAAGCGACGCCAATGAACCTTGCTGTAACAGCCCAGCTTCATCTACAAATAAAATAGGCGCTGGATATTGTTTAAATACCATTTTTGCCGCTTTATTTTGTAATTCATTTACTGCGTGCCCAAAATATAAGGCATCATCAAGATGACCAATATTAAGCATTAAAGTTTGGCCACTACGTAGCGCATTAATCGTTTTTACACTTGGTAATACCTGATGTTTACGTGCCTCAGCAAGTAATGAGCAATAATAGCCTTTACTCAAGTATTGGCTTGAGTCGCATAGATTAATAATGCGCGTTTTTGGCTCATTATGCTTTGGGTAATCTCGTAAGTAAGTGTTGAAGGTAATTACGTTTTCGAATGAATGAGCAAGTGCCTGCTCGTTGTTATCAACCACAATCAAGGTTTTAAACACGACTTTTCCTAAAATAAGTCAAAATACAAATATAAGAGTGAATGTAAATAGAAACACCCATACTGCTAAGTCATTGTTGTGCTACTGGTGTACTTAACAGGATGGGTGCTTTAGATTCAGCTACTGCTTAATCTACAGGTGATTTATAAAGGGTTTTTCGCTACCTTACCAACGAGTAATTTTTAGCGTTAAGATAAGTAAATTTAATCAACCACAGTAAGGTCTAATAAAGCTGGTTAAAGCGCCTTTCATCACCACTAACTTATTGAAACAATTTCTAATAACGTGGATTTATTTGCTATTGTAAAACTAAACTCATCACCTTGTTGCTTATCCATCAGTAATTGACCTAATGGCGACAGTGGTGTGAGAACATACACTGTGGTGTCTTTTATTTTAATGCTTAAACCACCAGAAAGTGGTCCTAAAAAATACCATTTTAGATTTTCGTCTTCATCGCAGATACAGACCAGCGAACCAATGGTAACTTTACTTGATACAGCGATTTTAAATGCCTTTTCAAACTCGATAATACTCAAATGGCAGTCATTCACACGCTGTGCTTGCCCTTGTGCCAAATAGGCAGCTTCTAGGCCTAATGTATCGTATTTATTTTCAGCAATGTTTTCTTCATGAGTGGCGGTGTCATGGGCTGTCTTTGCAGCAGCCTGCGCGGTAGTAAGTTGCGCTTCTAAAGCAAAACGCAGGCATTCAATCACATGGGTTTTATTCATATCTAAGGAATTATTTTAAATCTATAATGACTGTATTTTAACGTGCTTTGGGCTGCATGTAACTCAATTGCCTAAAAACATGGTTATTCATAGGCATTGATTAGTAAATATGGAAGGATATTTTTTAATTACTCTTGATTACTCTTGATTAGTAATAACATAAATCAAGCGCTGTTGTTAACAACGCTTGCTGAACTGTTTTTTACTACTTAGCTATCCATGGCGTTACTTTTAGTAATGGCACCGACACAGCAAATGCTGTTTTATCGTCTTCCCACTGCTCAGTAACTCTGACATGACAAATTGCCCCTTGGCAATCAAAAGCAGGATCGGCAATAGTGACTGGATCTGCAAAAGTCAGCACTACACCTTGTTGTTCAGGCAATAAAAAGCTCATCAGTTTGCTAACAAAAAAACCCGACAGATCCGATAATAATTCATCAAATTCATTATTAAGCTGATACAACTGGTGTTTATTCAAATTACTATTATTAAACTCACGCGCTTCAATTTGCAGTTTTAACTGGCAATCGTGATTTTCGTTCTGAGGCTCGATAACCACCACAGCTTTATTTGTATCAAGTTGTTTATCAAAAGGAAGTAAAAGCTGAGCATGCTCAGTGTAATTAAGTGGAAACTCCTCTCGCTCAGTAATAATGCGCCCGGTTTTAATTAAACATTCATCATTACTAGCAATGTCGGTGATATAAAAATTGACCTGAGCAAATTGAAAATCACCTTTATTGACGACTTTTAAACGATCATAAAAGCCATCATAGGAGACCACAAACTCTTTTGCTTGCACAGTAAATGTTGCTATTAGTACAGCGGCAGCTGCCATAATATGACTGATACTACGTACTGGGTTATTCATCAAAGTAGGCTCTATTTTGGTTGATCATTTGATTTAATTCTTCGATATACGCCTCACCACGCTCAGAGTATGAGGTTAATCCGTAGCTTAGTTTAGTCGCTGAAATTGGCTTTTCTTGTAAACGTAAATCGGCGCGGATACTACGTAAATGTTTATAGGCAGCATGAGTATTAATATTCTTAAAATAAGAAGTCACGGCTGCGCGCACAGATTTAAATGCCGCCACCTCATGATCTGCACCGGTATTACGACGATTAGGCACCATACCGCAGCCCTTGCTATAACACCACTGACCAAAAAAGTTTAAACCTATTCGAGCAAATCGAGACGTTCCCCATGCTGATTCGTTGGCCGCTTGCATCAGCGCTAACTCTTTAGGAATAATATCAACTCGGCTTAATGCCTTACGCAAAGACAAACTATCAATCGTTTCTGGTAATTTATAGCTATTTAAAATCGTTTTAACTTGCTTGGTTTGCGTGCGACTTAATGGCTCATCGTATTGCATCATCATCAATGCAATCTCCAACGTTGCCCGCTGCTGCAGAATTTTTTTATTTTCAGCCTCAACATGCGGCCGAATAAAGTTAAAAAAAGCATGTTTTTTTTCTTTTACATCACTAAAACCATCAAAGTCAGGAAGTTTAACATTATGTAATGGCTTTTCTTTCTTTTTGACTTGTGGCTTGATTGAGGTTGTTTCGTCCTCAATAACTGGATCCGATTTTTCTATAAATGGGTAACTCAATGCCCAAATAAAAAATAGGCTAACGATTAAACGAAAAAGATACTTAAGCATGTATTCTCTCAAAGAAACTAACATTTATGCATGGTATATCCACACGCATCTGACCATTCATTATACCTAAGCCCTTCAATAAAGGCGAATATACCCATTTGAAGGATTTATAATCTAAAAAAATCAGCTACAATTATGCGCATAGAAACGCTAAAAAAGTTACCGGATACTCATTAATGGAATTAGACTGGCAAAGCCGCATAATAAATCAAAACAAGTTTCGCCCTAATGACAATCGCTCAGCGTGGCAAGTAGACCGCTCCCGGATAATCCATGCAGCTGCATTTAGACGTTTGCAAGCTAAAACTCAGATAATGGGAATTGGCCTAAATGATTTTCATCGTACACGATTAACTCATTCTTTAGAGGTATCGCAAATTGGCAGTGGTTTACTTCGTCATTTAGAGAAACAACACCCTGACTTCACACATTTTCCCGACCCTAGTTTGCTTGAGACGCTTTGTTTGGCGCATGATATAGGCCATCCTCCTTATGGCCATGGCGGTGAAATTGCCCTTAACTACATGATGCGTGAACATGGTGGTTTTGAAGGCAATGCACAAACACTGCGCATTGTTTCAAGACTCGAACCATACAGTGATGGTCATGGTATGAACTTAACGCGCCGTACTTTGCTTGGCTTTATAAAATACCCGGCTTTTATTGATGACTTATGGCACACCATCCCACATCATGATCCGCAACGTGCATTTATAAAAGCTGACGACTGGCGTCCAGCAAAAGGTTTATACAAGGATGATAAAGCGACCTTTGACTGGATTGTAGCGCCTTTATCTGACGCTGATAAACAACGCTTAGGCGATTTTAAGGCCGTCGATGAGTTTAGATCTAAAACCAGTTTTAAATCCCTTGATGCAGCAATTATGGAACTTGCCGACGATATTGCTTATGCCGTACATGACCTTGAAGACGCAATTGCAACAGAGCAAATCACCCTAAAAGAGTGGCAAAATCATGCCTTACCCGCACTTGAGCTTGTGCAATGTGAGTGGCTTGGCGACAGTAACTTAACCGAGCGGCTATTTTTAGGTAGCGAAGCACAACGTAAAGATGTGATTGGGGAATTAGTAAACTTATTTATTACTCAATCATCCATTGTGCACACAGAACTTGAGTTTGAAAATCCAATTTTAAATTACACCGTTGAACTACCCCACTGTTATCAGCATTTACTTGAGACTTTAAAGTCATTTATTTATCAACGACTCATTCGTGCTTCACATATGCAGCAAATTGAGTTTAAAGGACAAAAGTTAATTATTGAATTATTTGAAGCATTTGCCTGCGAACCATTACGACTTTTACCTGAAACCACAGCAAATGTGTTTCGCCTAGCACAACAACAAAATGGTAATACACACAGAGTAATTTGTGATTATTTAAGTGGCATGACTGACGAGTATGCGTTTAAAACACACCAACGCCTTTTTTCAAGTAATAGCTAGCATTAACAAGATATGTGATATGAAAAGTACACCAGAATTTACTAGCTTTAAGAAGTTTTACCCATACTACTTACAAGAACATAAAAATATTACCTGCAAACGGTTACATTTTTTTGGTAGCTCTTTGGTGCTTATTATCGTTTTGTATGTGCTGTATAGCCAACAATTTATGCTGTTGTGGTTGCTACCCATTATTGGTTATGGTTTTGCCTGGGTTGGTCATTTCTTCTTTGAGAAAAACCGCCCTGCTACGTTCAAATACCCGTTTTATAGCTTATGGGCAGACTGGGTGATGTTTAAAGATATGCTGATTGGCAAAATAAAATGGTAGTCACTGTTGTTTTGTAATAACCGACAAACAAGCAAAAAGATCATTATGCAAACCTGTTTTTGTCGCTTTTCAGTGATATAGTTAACGCCATTTTTGCTATTCAAGATATTAAAATGTATCGATTATTTGAGCGGATGATCAAGCCGTTTCCCGAACAAAAGCCAACCCAGCCTCCTGCGACGCTATTTGCATTTTGTCGTCACTACACTAAAGGTATGGAAGTCTCGCTATTTTTTATGTCGCTAAGCGCAGCATTGCTCGCGATTTTAGAAGTATCACTGTTTAGCTATATGGGCCAGCTTGTTGATTGGCTAAGTATCTACACCCCTGAAACATTATTTGTTGAGCAAAAATCTGAACTCATAAAAATGGCGATAGTGCTACTTGTTGTCCTACCTATCGTGGTGTTTTTTCATTCTGCGATATTGCACCAAGCCTTGTTAGGTAATTACCCGATGTCAATTCGTTGGTTAGCACATCGCTATTTGCTTCGCCAAAGTGTGAGCTTTTACCAAAATGAATTTGCAGGGCGCATCGCCACCAAAGTAATGCAAACATCCCTCGCGGTGCGTGAAACCGTGATGAAACTACTTGATGTATTAATGTACATAGTGGTTTATTTTGGCGCTATGGTGTTTTTAGTAGCCGAAGCCGATTGGCGCTTAATGCTTCCTTTGCTTGTATGGTTAGCTCTGTATATTTTGATCCAAATGTACTATGTACCTAAGCTCAAAAAAGTGGCTAGCTCGCAAGCAGACGCTCGCTCTGAGATGACCGGCCGAATAGTTGACAGTTACACTAATATTTCGACTATTAAATTGTTCTCATATACCCAACGTGAAGAGCAGTACGCAAAAGACAGCATGGATGTATTTTTACAACCTGTGTATAAGCAAATGCGCTTAGTTACCAGTTTAAATTTTGCCATTCAAACGCTTAACTACTTTTTAGTATTTAGTGTTGCGGCATTATCTTTGTATTTATGGACTCTGAGTGCCATTAGTGCCGGCGCAATTGCAATTGCGGTAAGCTTAGCACTGCGTTTAAATGGCATGGCACAGTGGATCATGTGGGAAATTAGTGGCTTGTTTGAAAACATCGGCACTGTCGCTGATGGTATGAAAACGTTATCAAACCCAATTGAAGTCGATGATCTGCCTGATGCCAGCACATTAAGTGTAACCACAGGTGCAATTGACTTTAATAATGTGCATTTTAACTATGGTAAGGCCGCAAACGAAACGAATCGCGGCGCTGTTATCAATGGCTTAAATCTCAACATCAAAGCCGGAGAGAAAATAGGTCTTGTTGGTCGCTCTGGCGCTGGTAAGTCAACACTCGTTAATTTGTTGCTACGTTTTTACGATATTGATAGCGGTAGTATCAACATCGACGGCCAAGATATCTCAAAAGTGAGTCAAGAAAGCCTGCGTAAGTACATTGCGATGGTTACCCAAGATACTTCTTTACTGCATCGGACAGTCAAAGAAAATATCCTTTATGGCCGCCCAGATGCCAGCGATGAAGAAATGATGAAAGCGGCTAAACAAGCCAAAGCGCTAGAGTTTATTGATGACCTTGAAGATAGCAAAGGCAACAAAGGTTTTGCAGCCCAAGTGGGTGAGCGCGGCGTAAAACTCTCTGGAGGTCAACGCCAACGTATCGCCATTGCTCGGGTGCTGCTGAAAAACGCCCCGATATTAATTTTAGATGAAGCCACCAGCGCGCTCGATTCTGAAGTTGAAGCGGCTATTCAAGCTAGTCTTGATGATTTAATGGCCGGTAAAACCGTCATTGCCATCGCGCATCGACTATCCACTATTGCACAAATGGATCGGCTCATCGTACTTGATGAGGGCGGCATTGTAGAGCTAGGTAGCCATGAAGAACTGCTGGCACAAAATGGTATTTATGCCGCGTTGTGGACACACCAAACCGGCGGGTTTATTGGTGTAGAATAATTTTTACCTAGCCATAACGCCTTAGTTAAGTTTCAAAATCCAAGCGCTGTTTTTTGAAACTTAACCAGCCAAGTGTCATTACGAAAATTTTTATCGTTTTTAATACAACTTAAAAACCATACCTTCCCTGCCAATTTGGCTATGAAACTGTTCCCTACAAAACTCATATTTTGGGTGGCTTGGCCGTCTATTTATGCCCAAACCACCTCAAGATGCGAGTTTCAGTTGGAATTAAAAGCGATTTAGGCAAGGCATTGCTTGCAAGGAATAGTGGTTCTATTGTTAAAATCAATAACGCAGTATAAATCGCTTTAAACCAACCTGTTGGGAGTTTCACAGGCACTTACTCTCAGCGTTGTTACTTCTTAAAAGGGACTGCCATTGTTGCAAAGTAACGCCTTGATATTAAGCCCCTGTGAAACGCTGAATTCTGCACCTTGAGGTGGTTTGGGTATACTGCTATAATCGCGGCCTTTCATAGCCTGCGTAATTTGTCAGAGTGTCTCCTTTTAGCTCTGTAATACGCATATGCGCTAGTAGTTTAAATGACAGCAACCTGTATAAGCGAAATTATCCATGAGCGAAAATAGTCACATTAAAGTCATCGTTGGCATGTCCGGCGGTGTTGATTCTTCTGTATCAGCTTATTTATTAAAACAACAAGGCTATCAAGTTGAAGGCCTGTTTATGAAAAACTGGGAAGAAGATGATAATGATGAATATTGCGCTGCTGCCGACGATTTAAAAGACGCGCAAGCAGTCTGTGACAAGCTGGGGATTGAACTACACACAGTTAATTTTGCCGCAGAATATTGGGATAACGTATTTGAGTACTTTCTTGCTGAATATAAAGCAGGCCGTACGCCAAATCCTGACATCATGTGTAATAAAGAAATCAAATTCAAAGCTTTTTTAGAATTTGCAGCAACGGCGCTTGGCGCTGATTTTATAGCCACGGGCCATTATGTACGCCGTGAATTACGCGATGATAAATACGTTATGTGTCGTGGTCTTGATGATAACAAAGACCAAAGCTACTTTTTATACACATTAAGTCATGAACATATTGCACAAACGCTGTTCCCAGTTGGTGATATTGCCAAACCTGAAGTGCGTCGCATTGCTGAAGAGCAAGACTTAATTACCCACGATAAAAAAGACAGTACCGGTATTTGCTTTATCGGTGAGCGTAAGTTTAAAGACTTCCTACAAAAATTCTTACCTGCACAACCGGGTGTTATTGAAGACACAGACGGTAACAACGTTGGTGAGCACGAAGGCTTAATGTATCACACTCTCGGTCAACGCAAAGGTTTGCTAATTGGTGGCATGAGAGAAGGCTCTGGCGAACCATGGTATGTAGTAGATAAAGACTTAGAACGCAACGTATTGATTGTTGGTCAAGGTAAAGACCATCCGCGTCTTTACAGCAATGGACTAAATGCCAACCAATTACACTGGGTTGATCGTGTTGGGCCAAAAGGTACCACCCGCTGCACGGTAAAAACTCGCTATCGTCAAGAAGACCTAAACTGTACGCTGCTCGTTGGCGATGATGGTTTTGCCCGAGTATTATTTGATGAACCACAAAAAGCAGTAACCCCAGGACAATCTGCGGTGTTTTATGTCAACGAAATATGTTTAGGTGGCGGTATTATTGATTCGGTGATCAAATAATGAATGAACACCAAGTCATGGCATTAGCAGCCATGTGCCAAGTTGCTAAACAAGTTCAAAAAATAGCGCAGTACGGCAGTAGCAACGATTACGAATTAGAAAAACTATTAACCAGTATTGTACAAACCTCCCCTGATTCACCCAGTGATGTGTATCAAGGCACTGAGAATCTAAGAGATGGTTATAAAATCTTACTTGATCAACTCAGTGCAGGTGAAAAGAAAGATGTTGAAATCGTCAAATACGTTGGCGGTTTAATGCAACTTGAGCGTGCACTGAGCGCAAAAGCAAGTAGCTTAGCAGAGCTTGGTAAAAGCATTGATGATATCAAGCGACGTCTTGATCACTTTGCTATTACTGATGACACTGTTATTACGGCTCTTGCCGATATTTATTCAAAGGTGCTTAGCCCCCTAGGGCACCGAATTCAGGTTTATGGCAAGCCTGACTTACTAAAACAGCAATTAGTACAACACAAAATACGTGCATTATTATTAGCAGGTATTCGCAGTGCAGTATTATGGCGACAAATGGGCGGTAAACGCCGTCACTTTTTCTTTGCGAAAAGAAGAATTATCGCCATTGCTAAAAACCATATTTAATTATCGTTCAAAACTAAAATTTAGGAGTTATTATGGAGCTTTCAGCGTTAACAGCTATCTCTCCGGTGGATGGTCGCTACGGCAGCAAAACCACTGAACTACGCAGTATTTTCAGCGAATTTGGCTTGATAAAATACCGTGTAACAGTCGAAGTTCGTTGGTTACAAGCCCTTGCAGCAGCTGATGCGATCAAAGAAGTACCGGCATTTAGCGACGAAGCCAATGCTTTACTTAACGCGATTGTTGATAACTTCAGCGAAGCCGATGCGCAACGTGTAAAAGATATCGAGCGTACTACAAACCACGATGTTAAAGCCGTTGAATACTTATTAAAAGAAAAAGTAGCTGACAACGCCGAGTTACATGCAATTAATGAATTTATTCACTTTGCATGTACATCAGAAGACATCAATAACCTGTCTCACGGTTTAATGCTCACTGAAGCACGTAACGAAGTATTACTTCCTTACTGTGATCAACTACTTAATGCAATTAAAGAAAAAGCCATTGAGTACAAAGCAGTACCAATGATGACACGTACTCACGGTCAACCTGCAACACCTTCAACTATGGGCAAAGAATTTGCCAACGTATATATGCGTTTAAAGCGTCAACGTGACCAAATTTCACAAGTTGAAATGCTAGGTAAAATCAACGGTGCTGTAGGTAACTACAATGCTCACCTCAGTGCCTACCCTGATTACGATTGGCACAATCATGCTGAGCAATTTGTAACTAGCCTAGGGTTAACATTCAACCCATTTACAACGCAAATTGAACCGCATGACTACATTGCCGAGTTATTTGATGCGATTGCTCGCTTTAACACTATCTTATTAGATTTTGACCGTGATGCATGGGGCTATATAGCGCTAAATCACTTTAAACAAAAAACCATTGCGGGTGAAATTGGTTCATCAACTATGCCACATAAAGTTAACCCGATTGATTTTGAAAACTCAGAAGGTAACTTAGGTCTAGCAAATGCTATTTTCGCTCATCTAGCGCAAAAGCTGCCGGTATCTCGCTGGCAACGTGACCTTACTGACTCAACAGTACTGCGTAACTTAGGTGTTGGTATGGGTTATGCGCTAATTGCATACCAGTCAACCCTAAAAGGTGTAAGCAAGTTAGAAGTAAACGAGCAACGATTACTTGACGAGTTGGATCAGAACTGGGAACTGCTAGCAGAGCCAATTCAGACGGTAATGCGTAAATACGGCATCGAAAAACCATACGAAAAGCTAAAAGATTTAACCCGTGGTAAACGTGTAAATCAAGAGATCATGGCTGACTTCATCGATGGTTTAGAGTTACCGGAAGAAGCAAAAGTAGAAATGAAAAAACTAACACCGGCTAACTATATTGGTCGTGCTGTCGAGTTTATCGACAACCTAGTTTAAGCTTTCTGCGACAACTTATTTTATATACACTATAAAGCGAAAGGCTCTTGCCTTTCGCTTTTTTCATTTTAATGGGCGCAGCATGTATCAATTAACGATTAACGACTTATCCGAGCAAGACTTTCTAACACAGTTTTGGCAAAAAAAACCGCTCTTGATCAAGCAAGGGTTTACAGACTTTGCCGACCCGCTTGATGCTAATGAGCTTGCCGGTCTTGCCATGGAAGAGAGCATTGAATCGCGTATTATCACTAATCATGATAATGACTGGCAAGCGCATCATGGCCCATTTGAAGATTTTGAATTACTAACCGAGCAACATTCTACCCTACTCGTACAAGCAGTCGATCATTGGCATCCTAATGCTGCGCAGCTGCTGGAACCATTTCGGTTTATTCCTAATTGGCGTATTGATGACCTAATGATCAGCTTTTCAACGCCTGGGGGTGGAGTCGGTCCGCATTTAGATCAATACGACGTATTTATTATTCAAGGTGAAGGCAAGCGTCATTGGCGTGTCGGTATGCCAGATAATAAACTAAAACAATTTGCACAAAATAAAAGTTTATTACAAGTTGAACAATTTCCAGCCGTGATTGATTGCATCCTAGAACCAGGCGATATTTTATACATCCCGCCGGGCTGTCCACATGAAGGTTATGCTGTAGAAAACGCATTAAACTACTCGATCGGATTTCGTGCACCAAATCAACGCGATCTATTATCAAACTTTGCTGATCACATTATTGATAAAGAAGCGGGAAATAGCCGTTATCAAGACCCTGCAATAACACTGCGCGATTCTAAAGGTGAGATCCAAGCTTGCGAAGTCGAAAACATTAAACTATTAATGCAAGCGGCCCTAAATGACGATGCATTACTTAAATCTTGGTTAGGTAATACACTTAGTCAACCTAAGCATGAAATGGATTTAATGCCGCCAGAAGATTTATTTAATAGTGAACAAATAGCTGAGCTATTGAATGATGATGTGATTTTTGAGCGCCTCGGTGGCACCCGTGCATTGTATCAAGTTTTTGAAAATGAAATACTTCTCAGCGTAAATGGTGAAAACTACCCACTCCCTGTTAGTGACTTAACTGCGGTTAAATTACTCACTGACCATACTATGGTGACAGCAGAGCAACTAAATAGTTCAAAAAATAGTTTAGTTTTTATACAAACCTTTACTACACTAATTAATGAGGGGATTTGGTTTTGCTAGGAGTGTGTTTGTATGGGCTATCATATCAACAAGGTAGAATGGGATATAGGCAAGGAGTTACTACAACAGATCAGAGAGCGGGTATTTGTATGTGAACTACATATTCCCAAACATATCGAGTTTGATAATCTTGATAGATATGCTCATCATATACTGGTAACAGATGACAGCCAAGGCCCAGTTGCAACAGGCCGATTATGTAGCGATGGCCTTATTGGCCGTATTGCGGTGCTGCCAGAGCACCGTAATCGCTCCGTCTATCGTTCATTGCTGAATTATATTGTTGAGCTTGCACAACAGCAGGGTTGTGATTGCGTCAGCATTAATTGTATTTTAAATGAGGTAGAACGATTTAAACGTAATGGCTTTGAACAACAAGGTTGTGTGTTTATGGAAGCAGGTATTCCACGGCTTCGTATGCAATGCCCCATTAATAAATTCAATACGAAACCATTTACACTGGTGCATTGATAAAAATTTATTAAAAATGGCCATCCTAGCGAGTTAAAAACCACCAATTTAACGCAATGGGCATTAAAAAAGCGAACATATTAATGTGCAACTCCACATAACACGTTCGCTTTTTTAATTTTTAAAGCTGTTCTTTATATTAAAATCTTTAAGTTAAAATTATAAATAAGCTTTCAGGTCAATTAACTTCGTTTGCCCACAGCTGTTCTTTTTCGTACATTTCATAAATACCATGCGCACGATTAATTAGTAGGTTTGCAAAATCAACTTTAGTTTTATCGTGTCCACCGGTTTGCATAATTTGATCTGCTTTTAACTGCCATTGCAGAGAAAAATATCGCAGCGCATCACGCGCATTTTCGGCAACTGATGCTAACGCATGATCAGTTGGTAAGCGACCGGTGATAACCCAATAACTTTTACCGTCTTGGCCTTTAAACTTCCATAGGGCACATAACGGAGCGATAAAGCGGCTTTCTTTTTCTAGCAAAGTTTTTGGCATTACGCCCTTCTCTGCTAAATGCTTTTGTGCATTTTGAAAACACTCACGTTGCCATGCAATACTTTGCTGCTTTGCTTGTTCTTGTTCTTCTGGTGTTAATTCTTTAAGTTGTTTTTGTTCCACAGTATTCATCACTCGTTTACATAATTTTAGTTACTTTAAGGGCATATAATTATCGGTGCAAGTATAAAAGACCAATTCCAGCGAGAGCATAAACGATCGCCTGTTTTTTCTACACTCTAACCCATCGTTCTACGCACAACTGTTTACTAATACAGCAGAAAAATCAATTTATAGCTAATTTATAAACTATAAAGCCGTTGTTAATGCATACCAGCACGGTATTATTCATCGTTTGTTTAACGATAATTCTTTTTCGCTGTCATACGATTAAAAAAACTAGGAAAGAAACGTTTTATAGTCGGAGCCCAGCCACTGATCCCCTCGCCAACCACCACTTCATCTTTACGTTTAGCTATTGCACTGACCATTTGCTTCACAGCAGCCGTTACATCCATACCATTTTCAATGGAGTATTCAGCCTTATTTTGCGCAATACCATGTTCATTAAGTGAATTATGAGCAATAGCCGTTTTTATAGAGCCTGGGCAGATAGTCAAACAATGAATGTTTTTATTGGCCACTTCAGCTCGCAAACAATCCATAAAACCAACGACTGCATATTTAGAGCCTGAGTAACCGGTTCTGAACTTAGAGCCAACTTTACCTGCGACACTGCTGATTGATACTACACAGCCGCCGCCATTTTTAACCATACTCGGTAATACCGCTTTAGTTAGCGCAATCAAACCAAAATAGTTAACTTCCATAAGTTGACGATACACAATAAAGTCATTTTCTAAAAACAAACTACGCTGCGACACGCCACCATTATTAATTAAAATATCAACGTTACCAATCGTAGCCATACTATTTGTAACATACTCAAGTACCCGCTCAGGTTGTGATAAATCAAGAGGTATTACTTTGTGTTGTCCAGCCGGTAACTCGCTACAAAGTTGATTTAGTTTATCTGCACTTCTGGCTGATAAAATAATATTAGCGCCTAAGTGTGCTAACTGTATCGCTAACTGTATCGCTAACTCTTTACCAATACCTGATGATGCCCCGGTGATCCACACCGTTTTATTATTAAAGTTCATGCTCTACCTATGATTATTATTAAGGCTTTGTAGGACCCGCAATGTCTGTGATCTGTTGCTCGAGTTGTTTATATAGTCCGAGTAAAAAAAGCGCCTCAACAAGCACAAATAATGGCCCAATGATAAGCCCGATTAAGTCATCAACAAAAGCTGGTTTTTTACCTTCAAAATAATGCCCAATAAACTGTAAAACCCAGCCAAAAATAAAAACACCTATACTAACAGCTAACCAGCTAGTAAAACTAAGTGATGCAATTGGCGCAGCCGCTATACTCATTACTACTAAAATAACAGCCATTATCAAACCTAGTGAGACATTAAGCAGTAAATAATAAATCACAGTAACTAACACAAAAACATGAGCGCCATTGATAACATGATCAGCAACCGGTAAATTAATACGCGCTAATAAACACAATACAGCGTATACAATGAGTGGAATACCAAAAAAGTGTGTGAGTACATTGCGTTTTGAACGGTGATATAAGCCATAATTGCCCAGTTGTTGTTGCAGTGTTTTCATTTTCTCTACTTTATATAATTATCTTATTATTTACTTTAGCAGTTAACACAACGTAACAATATCTTCTACCCGACATTTGTAAAATCCACTTATACAAATGCGCTTATGATTTTACCTTTATCGTGATCCGGGGTTTTAGATTGTAACTCACGGCCTTTTTGATATTCTTGTCCAAGCATTTTTTGTAACGATTCCATTTGTTTTGCTAATTCGTCATTCCCCCCTGCTGTTGTATTTTTTCTGTCAGCTTTTCAATCGCGGCCTTATGTTCAGCTATTTAATCTTTATCAACACCTAGTCGTTGATAAATAAGCGCTTCATTTACTTCTTCTAAAAAGTCTTTTCCATATGAAGGGTTTTTAAGGCTACTAACAGTATCAGCTTGGCTATTTTTTGCCGTTTCTGGCAATTCGGTTATTGCTTCGAATCCATTGATAGTTTTATTTTATAAAGCAAATTTAAGGCCAGTGAACCCATATCAGGTAAAAAATAGCACAGCTAATGTACAAGTAAAGCCAGCTGTTGTTTATCAAGAATTTCTATACGCTGGTAATGCAGGGAAATAAGCTTTTTTTCACTTAATAACTGCAAGATTTGATTAATAGTTTGACGAGTTAAATAGGTCATATCTGCGAGTTGTTGCTGCGATAACATAATAGTAGCGGTATTACTGGGCAGCGACATGGTTGCCATCATAACCAGCCGTTTACAGACTTTCTGCTGTGCAGTTAATAAAGCATGATCTTCTAATGAAGTGAACAGCAGCCGCATTTTTTGTGAAAGTAAAACACCAAAATCATGCCAATAAACAGGCGTGATTGTTAATAATTGTATCAGTGCCCGATGCGGTACATGTAGCAATCGAGCGGGTGTTTGTGCATAAACATCGTGGGTACGCAAACCACCATCAAATAAAGCAACTTCACCAAACCAAATAGCGGGATCTATAAAACTCAGTACCGCTTCTTTACCTCCTCCATTTACTCCACTGACTCGCATAACTCCATTAACAACAGCGTATAAACCCGCATTTTCATCTCCTCTTAAAAATAATGCTTCATCCGCATCGAGTTTAATTACTTTTGCATGTAACAATAGCTGGTGTTGAAATTCTTCCGAGCGGCTACTAAACCAATTTCCTTGGTTAATTATCGCACGGTCCTGTTCATTCATATCGGTTTACTCTACATTAGTTTTAATAATCAAATAATAAAAGGGATCACTATGTTACACAAAGTTATTTACAGCGGGTTATTGCTAAGTACGTTATCTGCACCAAGTTTTGCAGCAGCTCCTGATCAACAGCTCAACAAGAATCTAAAAAAAGCTAACCACAGTGTAAGTGAAAAAGTGATCACTTGGCGACGCCATCTTCACCAATACCCAGAGCTTAGTAACCGCGAATTTGAAACGGCTAAATACATTACTAAACATTTAAAAGCACTGGGGCTCGAAGTACAAACTGGGATAGCCCATACTGGTGTAGTTGCTAAACTCAAAGGTGGTAAAAAAGGCTCTTTGGTGGCACTGCGTGCCGATATGGACGCCTTGCCTGTCACTGAGCAAGTTGATTTACCGTTTGCTTCAACTCAGACCTCAACCTACCGTGGTAATGAAGTAGGTGTTATGCACGCCTGCGGCCATGATAACCATGTCGCTATTCTAATGGCTGTAGCTGAATCTTTGGCTAAAATTCAAGATGACTTAGCGGGTGATGTATTATTTGTCTTTCAACCAGCTGAAGAAGGTGCCCCAGAAGGTGAAGAAGGCGGTGCTGAACTCATGCTAAAAGAAGGCTTATTTAAAGAAAAACCTGATGCCGTGTTTGGTTTACATGTAACCAGTTCATTAAACACAGGCCAAATTGGCTTCCGTGAAGGTCCGCTTATGGCCAGTGAAGATTCATTTACAATCAATGTACAAGGCCGCCAAACTCATGGTTCACGACCATGGAATGGTGTTGATCCGATTGTGGCATCATCACAAATAATTATGGCCACACAAACAATTTCATCTCGCCAAGTTGATGTTACTAAAGCGCCGTCAGTTATTTCGTTTGGTGCTATTAATGGCGGCGTACGTTCCAATATCATTCCGGATAGTGTCGAGTTAATTGGCACGATTCGCACCTTTGACCAAGCAATGCGCGCTGATATCAAAAAACGTTTAGTGAAAACAGCTGAAATGGTCGCTGAATCCGGTGGTGCTAAAGCTGATGTACATATCGACCACGGCTACCCTGTCACCGTAAACGATGTAAAACTCACGCAAAAAATGACGCCAACACTAACTAAAGTTGCTGGGGCTGAGAATATCATTACCACTGATTTGATCACCGGCGCTGAAGATTTCAGCTATTACGCTTTAGAAACTCCTGGATTGTTTTTCTTTTTAGGTGTTACCCCACAAGGTCAAGATGCAAAAACGGCAGCAAGTAATCATTCACCACAGTTTTTCGCTGACGAGCAAGCACTGCAATTAGGCGTGAATGCTATGACGCAGTTAGTTGTGGATTACTTTGCAATGAAAAAATAACCATAACTTCAACGTACATGCAAAATCATAATCGGTTGGCATGAAATAAATATACCCACACTCTGTGGGTATATTTAAAAGTATTGATAAACCTACGCGGATTTATTTTATCGTGCGGTTAGTAGTTGTGATAAATAGTCAGGCTTACCTTCAATACGTTCAAGGTGAGGATATTTAAGGCCATCATGATAATCGATCTGAATTTCACTGTACTGATCAAAGTTTTTCACCAAGAGCTTAATTGGCGCTTTTGAGCCTTTAGCATCCGTCACTGCATCTTTGAGTGCATCAGCACTAAACTGAGTATTATTAACGGCAACAATTTGCATACTTGGCGCAAGACCCGCATTAAATGCAGGGCTATCCCATAATACGTCACGCATTTTGCCTTCTTTATTTACCGAGAAGCCCAGAGAATAAAGTAAATCAGTCGATTTATAGCGGCTTTCAATTGCTTTAATGCCATCAGAGGCTTTATCGTTATAGGTCAATTTCCAACCTTGGTCTTCCAGTGATTTAGATAAGTTAACATGGCCTTTTAAACGCGAATTAATAAAGTCATCCCATTGATACTTTTCAATACCATTAAGCGTGTTAATCACATCATCAAATTTATAGGTCAACACATTCCAATCACCCGGGTTTACGCCAAAAAAGTTCTGGGCAAAATCATCTAATGAATGACTGTTGTTACTCAATTCACGTAATTTTGCATCAACCGCAAACCAAATTAATTCTCCACCAGAGTAATAGTCTTCGCTCATTTGATAACTACGATAAGGCAAAGATGAACGCTGAGCGATAGTTGGATCGTTGGTTGTATCTAAAATATTACGCCATGCCATGCCAGGTCGGCCTTGGTCGTAGGTTGCACCTAAACGAGCTAGCATATCCATCGCATTTTCTTGGCTCCAAAGTCCTGAACGAGCCGCAATGACTTGCCCCCAAAACTGTGTTTGCCCTTCATATACCCATAAACCATTAGCTTCTTTAACTTGGTTATAGGTCGGTGTCCATAATGCGTCAGGGCGACGATATTTACCATTCCATGAATGATTAAATTCGTGTGCTAATAAATCGCGACCGACCCATGACTTATCCCAGTCAGTAAAATAATTTTCTTTCGCGCTATTTTCACTTGAGCGATGATGTTCCATGCCGATGCCGCCTAACTTATCTGTCAGGGCAAGTAAAAAGTCATAATGATCAAAGTGATGTGCACCATAAAGCGCATACATTTGTTGAATAAGCTCACGGTGTGCTGTTAACCCTTCAGCACTGATCTCAAGATCTTTTTCTTTATCGGCAAAGACATTTAAGAACACCGGAGTATCTGCATTTGGGTTTAAATCAACACGCTTATAGTGGCTACCGGCAAACATTGGCGAGTCTACAAGGTTTTCAAAATCAATTCCCTCAAAGGTAACTGTATTGCCTTTTTGCGAAGATTTTTCAAGTGCAGTAGCAAACTGCCACCCTTTTGGTAACGTTACACTCGGTTGAAATTTAATTTTACGGCTATAGTGCCCAGCAGGGTAAAGCGCTACTGTATCCCATTGTAAATTGAGCATTTCTGGCGTCATCATAACGCGCCCTTGCGCTGAACTTTGTGGTGACAAGAATTGATATTCAACATGCAACTCACGTACACCTTTAGGAACCTTAAGATTAAAAGCATATACATTGCCAGGATCTCGTTGCCATTCGATCACTTTACCTTTTGCTGACATTTTCAATCCAGCCAACTGACTTATTGGTCCAACTGGTGAGTGATGTCCAGGTATCCATTGTGGATAAAGCAAAGTCATTTCACCAGCACTAACAGGGATAGTTTCGTTTATTTTAAAAATACGATGAGCTAGATCTGTGGCATCAACCGCTATTTTTATAGTGCCGGAATATGGAGTATCAATCGGGTTTGGAACATCAGCAAACGCTGGAAGCGTAAAGCCCATAACAGAGCTGAGGGCGGCAGCAGCAAAAACATGTTTATTCACTTACTTCTCCAATTAGAGAGGCGCAAAACACGCGCATTAGATGGGTATTATCCTGGTAATTTGAGTGCAAAACACTCGGCAACCTCCTTTTTACTTTCAGAAACTTCTGAAACAACCAACATCAGTTATAACTATAACAACAGCTAATAGCAATGATTTATGGACGAACAACCATTTAATGCGTTCAATTTATTTGCGCTTTAAGTCAATTTATAGTGCCGAATTTAGCTGTATCAGCGCTTATTTGCATTCTTGTACTGAGAATATAAGAGCGCTGCAAGCACTGTTTTAAAACTTAATCATGCACAATACCTATGTTCAGGCTAAATAAATCATCAGTACGCTATCCTAATAGGCTACTTTTTTGGTAATGGTATGGAGACCACAATGGCATCTGACTATTTTCATTTGTTAAATTTGATCGGGGTAGCGTTTTTTGCCATCTCAGGTACTCTAATGGGCCATGAAAAAAACATAGGAGGTTTTGGTGTTGTGGTTGTCGCGTCAGTAACAGCGCTCGGCGGTGGCACACTGCGCGACGTATTGTTAAACCAGCCAGTATTTTGGATAGCCGAACCGGATTACTTATACGCAACATACAGCGCCATATTTATCGCCGTAATATTTATTCGTCATTTACCTCACGTATCAAACTATTACATGTTGCTGGTCGATGCTTTGGGCATGGCAATTTTTAATATTGTTGGCATTGAAAAATCCTTAATCGAAGGCACTACGATGATTGTGGCTATTACTATGGGCATGACCACGGGCATCTTTGGTGGTCTAATGCGCGATGTAATATGCCGTGAAGTCCCCCTTGTCATGCGCGAAGAGCTCTACTCCACCGCGTGTCTATCTGGTGGCTTAACTTATGCCACACTGTTTCTATTAGAAGTACCTTATGTTTGGTGTATTTTAGGCGCACTCTTTATTACCGTATTTTTACGGCTCGGTTCCCTACACTGGGGATGGCAACCAAATATATTTAGAAAAAGGTCGGTTAGAAAACAATAGTTTGCTTTGTGAAGTTCCGATTAAAACGCCGAAATTTTGTACGTACCTTTTTCATCGATGATGACGTATTAAACTGAATTTTACGTCCCAATGTCGATTTTTCGTACCACGATACAGCATACAATTCATAGTTATTTAAGCTGAAATAAGCAAGAGTATATCGTTTGCCTTAAATTCAAGCTCCATAAGTAGATCATCGTATTTCCAGTCTCGATACTCTTGTTATTGGGTCAGGATATGCTTTTTGAAATCAGGCCGTTATAGGTGGCAATATGATACTTTTAGGCACCTTGTCTTATTTTACCCCTATTTTTTCAACTGTGTTTGTCTCTATTTACTTATCCGTTGCTTTAGCTGACTCTTTTTAACAAGGTGTTGTGCTGGTGACGATTGGTTCGTTAATTTGCTTTTGGGTTTCTCGCACAAAAAAACCTGTAGTAGATAATTAAATTTAAAAACGAGAAGCAAATAATGCTTCTCGCTTTATCAGGTTTTATTAGCTGGCTAATCTTAGCCCTAGCATCACCAGCATAACTAGATTCGCAATTACGCCAATCAAAAAGAAGTAGCTACGCGGGCTGGGGTTTTTCTCGGTGGCAATTGCGTAATACAGTGCCATATGAATTAAACGTGCAATGACGTAAACCCAAATACAGATTGCAAAAACCGAACTGTGGTAATTCATCACAAAAGCAAATAAAACCGTTCCTATAAATAACGCGCTGTTTTCTAATGTGTTATGAAAGGTGCGATGCGCTCTAAATATAAAACTCTCATGAGATAGGTCTTTATCAATTTTTCCTGGCACAGCCCCAGGCTGTTTGGCTTTACTAAACGTCGCCACTGCCCACTGTACTAACATCATAATTAAATATAAATAAAATGCTATAAACGCTGAATGTGCTATATCGGTCATTGTTTAATCCTTTGTGTTGTTATTAGAGTAGTAGTTACAGCAACTATCAAGCCAAAGATAAGCCACTGATGTATATAGCAATTACTTTTTAGTAAAATAATTTTTTGTAATAGATTCATTCTTTATATAAAACTTACTCTATCACAGCGTCTTGGTATTTTTTTAGAGTCTGAGTGCAACTTAAAACCAGTACTAATTACGTATTTTATAATTTTTATTTGAATATTTATTCTAAGTGTTGTTTTATAGTGTTACTGATAACGGAACGGTAAAATGAATATGATGAATAAAATAACCAAATGCTTGGTAACCTTAGCGCTATTGAACTGTGTATCAGCGCCCGCTTTTTCAGCTCAATATGAAATCGAAAAAGGTGAAAACTTGGCTAAGTTGGCGCAATACAAAGACGTAGCCACCATTAAACGCAATTTCGCAAAACAAATAGCGCTTAATTACAGTGTATTAAACGCTGATCTTAAACAAACGCTAAGCCAATATAAACTGGTTTTGAATGCGGATCAGCTACCGTCTTTAGGTATGCACACACAACAAAATACTCGTTTAGCAAACAACGCGTTACAACAACTGAAAGGTTTACCACAAAACACCGGTAGTTTGTTACAAGTGCGTTTGGCAAGCGATAAAATGCTTAGCGCTTGGCAGCAAGGCGAACGCCCTTTATTTGCATTTGCACCCGCTGGTGACGATACGCAATGGAGCGAAATTGAAGCGTTCGATCAGTATGGTGACATTCATTATCTTAGTGTTGACCAAATGCCGACCCAACCTGTATTTATTGTCGAATTAGATCAACAAAAAGTACAAGATGCGGGTATTGCAGTAATGAGAGGAATTTTATCTGCTAACAAATTCAGTAAAACCACGGTTAGTCCACAAAACCAGTTAAGCAATGAACAACCCCTGCAAACCAGTGTATTGAAAAAAATACGCTTAGAAGATGACAAAGAACCTTGGATCTCAGGTGGTGCTGAAATTTATGCCATTGTAACGGGTATCGACCCGACACGAGATGAACCAATATTAGATATCGTTGATTTACCGTATTTAGATCATGATCAAACCGATTACAGCCCTAATCAGGTACTCATTCATTGGCAGCGTTATCGTTGGCAGGCGGTTGATTTACTCTTAATGGAACAAGATGACAACACCAACTATAAAACTTTAGCAATAAAATTATTAGAAATATCAGAGCAAGTGATGGCGAGCATTCCTGATTTACAAGCGCAGGGTTATGCCATTATCCCTAAGCTGACCAATGAACTGCTAAAAGCAATGCCGGATGAATGGTTTACTAATAATGACGATTATGTTGATGTTTTTTACACGCTGTTTGAAAACAAAGACTATCAAGAATATAAAGGAGCAAGCAGTAATGCGACCATTACGCTGTCTCCTTTAGAAATTAACCCAAGACTAAACTAAGTCATACCCATTCGCTTAATTATTATTGCGGATGGTATCACTCCCCCATACTTCAATAGCCACCCATTAGCGCTTTAACGTTAACGGGTGGCTTTATCACAGCCACTTTTTTGAAATTACACGTTATATTTTATTAACCTAACCTTGCGCCACTGATTTACGAAAGCGCATTAATGCAACAGTAAAAAACACACTGCCAATAACAAATAACGCTAAAAAGTAAGGCCAAACTACATCCCACCCTGCCCCTCGGTATAAAATTGCTTGAGCAAATTTTACAAAATGCGTTGTTGGCGCCAATAACATTATATTTTGCACCACCTCAGGCATACTTTCTCGCGGCGTAACACCGCCAGACAGCATTTGTAATGGTAATAAAATTAAGATCATCAATAACCCGAGTTGCGGCATAGTGCGCGCCTGCGTTCCCAACAATATACCCAGCGATGTGGTCGCAAATAAATGAATCGCAACGCCAAATAAAAATAAGCCCGCCGAGCCATGAATAGGCACTTGTAACAAACCTTCGATCACAATAAATAATGAAAACGTAGTCAGTAATAAAATCACTAACCCATTGGCCCAAATTTTCGCCATCACTATTTCAAAGGGGCTTAACGGCATCACTAATAAATGCTCTAATGTGCCGTGTTCGCGTTCACGGATCACCGCGGCGCCAGTTAAAATAATCGAAATCATTGTGATCACGTTCATCAATTCCATCACGCTACCAAACCATACACTTGTCATGTTTGGATTAAACATAATGTGCGCCGATTGCTTTATTGGCAGTGAATAAACGGTTCGATAACCTTGCACAAACTCATTTACTTCGCCGTTAATAATAGTTTGAATATAGTTATCACCAATAAATGCTTGCGACATACGCGTAGCATCTATATTTACTTGAATTGTAGGTTGCTTAGCTGCAAGTACATCACGCTCAAAATAAGGCGGGATATTAAGCACAAAAGTATAACGGCCATTATCCATAGCTGAGTCAACATCGCTTAATGAAATACTGTCTGGCGTTTTAAAGTAAGGCTCATAAAAGGCATCAATAATACGCTTAGATAATTGCGATTGGTCGTGATCAACAACTGCAATCGGCGCATTATTTAACTCTATCGACGTGGCTGAAGCCACCACATAAATCAACCCAGTAAAAGCAAAAAAAACGAATAGCAACAAGACCTTATCACGCCATAAACTACGCAACTCTTTAATACCTAAATTAATAATGTTTCCGCGACGTTGCATGGCTATTTGTCCTGCTTTGGAAGTAAAAATACACTGGCCAGAGTCAGCACGGGTATAAAAGCGAATAAAGGCAGTAGCTGGGCTGATAAATCAGAAAAATTAAGCGCTTTATTAAAGACCCCTCGACACGCTTCTAAAAAGTAGGTGGTCGGAAACAATTTGCCAATAATCGCACCAAACCCTTCCAAGGAAGAAACAGGGTCAATTAGCCCACAAAAGTTAACGGCAATCATCAACACCACCACCGTAGTGGCTGCCAGTGCTGAAATTTGTGTTTTTGTAAAAGCCGAAATTAACAGCCCCACCCCCGTAGTCGCTGTAACGTATAATAATGCAGCCAAACTAAGCGCCCAAAAGCTGCCTTTTAGCGCCACACCAAACACGGTAATAGCAAGTGCGACTAAGCCAAAAAAGCTGATCATACTCACTAAAATGTAAGGCAGCTGTTTGCCAATAATAAATTCCAGCCGATTAACCGGTGTTACATATAAGTTTATGATTGAACCCAACTCTTTTTCTCGTACTACGCCAAGCGCCATCAATATCGCAGGAATAAATACCAATAGTAGTGGAATAACTGCCGGCACCATAACCTCAATGCTTTTAAAATCTTGGTTATAACGATAGCGAGATTCAATATTAGCTGGCACTAAATTGGGTATCTGCGCATAAGTACGCAAAGATAAGTTGGTTAAATAGCTGTAATACACGCCGCTCATATAACCATTAATCGTTTCTGCCCTAAACGGCATAGAACCATCAATCCACACTACAATTTCAGGTTTACGGCCGCGTTTAAATTGCTGAGCAAAGTTAGGTGGAATTTCAACGGCCACGCTTAACTCGCCACTGCGCATTCGTTTATCAAGTTCTTGCGGGCTTTTAATATCTGCTTTTTGAATAAAGTAACGTGAACCTGCCATATTTTGAATGTAGTTGCGGCTCTCGGGCGATTGGTCTTGATCTAGTACCGCAAAGCTTAAATCTTCAACATCAAATGTAATGCCGTAACCTAAAATAAACAGCAAAATTATCGAGCCCAGCAAAGCAAACGTTAGGCGAATAGGATCGCGCCATAACTCTAGCGTTTCGCGATGCGCATAACCAAATAACCGCAACAAACTAAATGCGGGGTTAGTGTTATTTTTACGAGTAGCCGGCGCTTTAGCCAATGCTTTGGGTTTATCCGTTATCGATGCTTGTAACGCCGAGCTTGCTCCCGCTGCATTTACCGCCTCTTCTAAATATTCAATAAAGGCAGCTTCTAGTGTGTCGGTATTACGCGCTTGGCACAGTGCAGCTGGCGTATCGCTGGCAAGTATTTTACCTGCATGCATTAACGAAATTCTATCGCAACGTGCCGCTTCATCCATAAAGTGAGTCGAAATAAAAATAGTCACGCCTTGTTCGCGCGAAAGCTCTATGAGTAGCTGCCAAAAGTCATCCCTTGCAACGGGGTCTACCCCCGATGTGGGCTCATCAAGTATGAGCATTTCAGGGCTATGTACTACCGCAACAGCAAGCGATAAACGCTGGCGAATACCTAGGGGCAAATCGGTAGGAAAATCGTCACTGTATTTTTTAAGGTTAAACCGAGTAATTAAATCTTTAACGCGCGGCTCTATTTTCTCTGCAGGTAAGTGAAATAAACGCGCATGCAATACCAAGTTTTGCTTCACTGTAAGCTCGTTATAAAGCGAAAATGCTTGTGACATAAAACCAACGCGTTTGCGGCTTTCGATGTTATTGGCATCGACCTTTTCACCAAACAATTTTGCTTCGCCACTGGTTGCCGGTTGTAACCCGGTAAGCATTTTCATTGTGGTGGTTTTTCCACAGCCATTTGAGCCTAAAAAGCCAAAAATTTCACCTTGTTCAATACTTAAACTCACATTGTTAACAGCGGTAAAATCGCCAAATGTTTTACATAATCCATTTGCTTCTATAGCGAACTGGGTTGTGTTTATGTCTTGTTTACGAGGTGGCACAACTAACCGCTGATGATCATGGCGCTTTTCTTCAGGAAGTAATGCTATAAAGGCTTCATCAAGCGATTCTTTATTAGTTTGCGCTTTCAGGTTTTGTGGGCTGCCCGTACCGATTACTTTTCCATCGTCCATAGCAACTAGCCAATCAAAATCATCGGCTTCTTCCATGTAGGCGGTCGCAACCAGTACGCTCATCTGTGTATTTTCAGCGCGAATACTGTTTATTAATTGCCAAAATTGACGACGCGATAGCGGATCAACCCCGGTAGTTGGCTCATCTAAAATTAATAATTGAGGGTCATGGATCAGTGCGCAGCACAAACCGAGTTTTTGTTTCATCCCGCCAGAGAGCTTTTCTGCGGGGCGATCGGCAAATGCCTCTAAGCCTGTACTTTTTAAAAGGTTATTAATTCGTTGTATTCGCTCGGCTTTATTTTGAGAAAATAGACGACCAAAAAAATCTATATTTTCAAACACAGAAAGTGTTGGATACACATTTTTGCCAAGCCCTTGAGGCATGTAAGCAATGCGTGGCGACACCGTATTACGAAAACCACTGCTGCGCATATTGCCGTTTAATACCTCAACCTCCCCCTCTTGAATCGCCCTTGCCCCCGCTATAAGTGCCAGCAAGCTTGATTTTCCTACGCCATCAGGGCCTATAAACCCGACCATTTTCCCGGCAGGTAATGAAATACTAATGTTGTCCAGCACGCGATTATTAGCATAGCGATGGCTCACCTTAGTAAGCGTAACCACACTTTCACTTGGTGGCTGTTGAATGTTTTTATCGTCGTTATCCATTATTCAGGCACTCGTACCTGTAATGACGTAGGCCAATTTTTTTCAGGTGCTAACAACACATAAGCAAGCCCTGGCACCCCTGTTTTTACTTGTTTGATATGTTCTTTTAATAACTGCGAGTCGAGCTTTACCTTAACCCTAAACATCAGTTTATCGCGCTCGTTTCGGGTTTCTACCGATTTAGGGGTAAATTGCGCCTGTGCAGATACAAACGTCACTTTAGCCGGCAATGTATACTCGGCAACAGCATCAATAACAATGCGCGCTTGTGAGCCTACTGTTACCTTGCCCGCTTGCGCTGTTGGTAAATATATACTCATATAAACATCGGTTAAATCCAATAACGATAAAACCTTACCACCACTACCAAGCACTTCGCCAGGCTCAGCTAATCGATACAATATGCGACCATTGATTGGTGCTGTGAGCGTGCTGTCGGCTATGTTGCTTTGTAATCGCTCAATACGTGCCTGCGCTGCTTCTATTTCAGCATCCGACTGCACAACTTTTACGTTTGCCGCGGTTAAAGCAGCTTGCGCAATAGCAGAGGTGGTTCGTTGTTGATCAACCACTTCTTTTGAAATATGGCCTTTTTCCAATAATTTTGCAGAGCGGCGCAATTCAGTTTGTGCAAAATTAAGCTCACTTTTATGCTGCTCTACAATCGCTAATGCGTATTTACGAGACTCATTAGCAACACGAAGCCCCGCCTGAGCTTCACGTAACTGTGCATTTAAATCATCAGTATCAATAACCGCTAACGTTTGACCCGCTTTGACCATATCGCCTTCTTGCACCATAACGTCAACTAAGCGGCCCGGTAATTTTGTAGCAATATCGTACTCGGTTGCTTCAATTCGGCCATTTCCATAGGCAACACTGTCAGGGAGTTGTTCAGCAAATGATGTAGGTTGCAAGGTTTGCCAAGCATACCAGCCAGCCCCGCCCACAATGACCAAAACAGCGAGTTTACTCAAAGATTTGAACGTTGATTTAATTGTCATGTGCTAAAACTCCATGTATGTAAAAAGTAATGTAAGTGAGGGTAGTCAAGGTAAAAATTTTTAGGATACAGCACGCTAATTGTTATATGAAAGCAACCCTGCTTTGTAAGTACAACAAGGGTAGTTGTACTAAGCGATTTAAACGAACTTAAAAATCCATTGTCACTAATCTACCACTATCACCGTTAATAAAGATGATGTGGATCAATATAAATTAGAGTTAATGCACTAATTATTAGTGATTTTTTAAAACAGCAGGATAAAAGAAAGGGAAAACATCAAGGCACCTACTGAGCGCCTTAATACTAATTATGTCAGCGGCAGATTAGCTTACAATTTATAGTAACAAAACCCGCTACGACCTTAATGCTAAGCTAATCAATACCACGCCATGATCTGTGCTTAAATCATCACGCTCAAATTCAGGGTTAATTAAATGACGATCGTAAGTATGGTACTGGCTCACCTCAAAAAAGCTGTCGTCGTAACTTGAGTCAAACTCGCAAGACAACAAAATGTAGTCAAGCACTGAGCTGCTCGCGCCAAAATAATGGGTAGGCTTTCGCTTTAAATCCACTGTATTTTCATTATTTTGATTAGCCAAATTTAATTGCGACCTTGCAAATAACTGCCATGCGTCGTTAAGGCAATATTTTGCAAGGTAAGTGTTACTGTCAAACGTGGGGGCAAAGCGCAGTGTATTTGTTAGTAAATGGCTTAAAACGCCATCAGCTAAGTCGTTGTTAAAATCGCCCATTAAAACCATTGGATTTTGTGTAGATTCGCGGCGCGCAATGATGTCCATCATCAGTAATGTGGCTTCACTGCCGCGCTGAATAGTTGAGCCCCAACTCCCTGCTATATCGGCTTTTAATAGCTCGATAATATTTTTTTCGGGTGTGAGGTCTTTGTTTTGCTCATCAAGCTCTATCATTGAGCGCTTAGACTTAAAATGCACCACATAACAATCCGTGTTGCCGATATGCGGTAAGGTTATTGTAGCTCTAAGCACCTTTCGGCTAAATGTAAAATCCTCAGTTAAACCAAGGGTTTTAGCAAGCTCATGGTCATGCTCAACAGTTGCCACTTCAGCAATTGGGTATTTAGCAGCAAGCGCTACTACAGGGCGTTTGTAAATAAAGTCGTCGATTACCTGGGGCTCATCTACCACGCCAAAGTACGTATAACCTTGCTCTTTAACTAATTCTTTAAGCGACTCAATACTAAATACTTCTTGAAAACCAATCACATCAGGCTGATGCTCGGTTAAGTAATTAATAAGCCAACGCTGCTTTTTAGCCCACTGCTCTGCGGTGTATATGCGTTCAAATTCATAATAGGCATTAGGCGGCTCAAGGTAATTAAACAAGTTAAAAGTGGCAATTTTAAGAATCGTATCAGTAATAACCGAATCGTCTGCTGTGGTGTTTAAAGGTGTTTTAGTGTGTGATTCAAGGTTGCTGATAAGGCTGCCCTACTTAAAATATGAAAAACGATTATAGCGGGTTATCGCTATAGTAATCTAATCGGTGAAAATTTTTCAATATCAAATTCATAGTGTTAATTTACACTAACTTATCATTTTTTAAGGCACACGGTCATTATGGATTACTCAAACTTCGGCACTAAATTTACTCAACCTAATGGTATTACACAGTTAATGGAAGATTTAGGCGATGCTAAAAACAGTAACAATCCAAATATTGTTATGCTCGGTGGTGGTAATCCGGCCCTAGTGCCTGAGGTTAATGATATTTTTATCAATGAGTTACAAAAGCTTGTTGCTAATAATACACTTTCCAACGTATTTTTACTTTACGATGGCCCTACGGGTAATGATGCATTTCGTGCAGCTCTGGCCAAGCAACTAAAAAGTGAATACTCATGGGATTTAACCCAAAATAATATAGCGCTTGGTAATGGCAGCCAAGCCAATTTTTTTGTGTTATTTAATCTGTTAGCTGGCAGTATGCCTGATGGAAGCCATAAAAAGGTTTTATTTCCGCTGGCACCTGAATATGTAGGCTATGCAGATCAAGGCTTAACTGACGATATGTTTGTAGCAATAAAGCCCGATATCGAAATTTTAAATACTGAAAGTGGCTCAAACCAATTTAAATATATCATTAATTTTAAAGCTGTTGAGCAAGTATTAGCAAGCGACAGCAGCATTAGCGCACTGTGTGTGTCTCGCCCGACTAACCCAACAGGCAATGTCATTACTGATGAAGAAGTACAGCATCTCGATTTATTGGCTAAGCAATATAATATCCCACTGATCATTGATAACGCCTACGGCGACCCATTCCCTGGGTGTATTTATACCGACGCAAACTTAACCTGGAACTCAAACATTATTTTATGCATGTCACTTTCAAAGCTTGGCCTACCGGGTTTGCGAACCGGTATTGTAGTGGCTAACAATGACATAATTAAAGCCATTGGCCGTGTAAATGGCAGTATGGTTTTGTCGCCGAACAGTTTTGGCCCAAGTTTAGTAACGCGCCTAATTAATGAGGATGAACTCCTCCCGCTGTGTAAAAATTCAGTGCTGCCTTTTTATCGAGAAAAAGCACAAACAGCAATGAACTTATTTGATGAAATATTTGCCCACCTCCCCGTTTACTTACACAAAGTAGAAGGCGCATTTTTTATGTGGCTGTGGTTTAAAGAGGCAAAAATAACCAGCGAACAACTTTACCAAAAGCTCAAAGAGCAGGATGTTTATATTATTCCCGGGCATAATTTTTTTATTGGTATTGATGATGCTTGGGCACACAAACACCAGTGTATTCGCATTAATTATGCAACCGATGCCAGCACTTTGCGAAAAGGCTTAGAGGCCATTAAAGCAGTGATGGCATGAATGGAGTGATATTGTGTGGGGCATTCAAACCCTCTGTTTGAATACAATGCGTGCAAAGCGTTTATAGTGCCTATAGTTATTGGCATAAACCTGTGAACAATTTAAGGTTATTCAGTCATCCTCTAAGCCGTTAAATAAGCCCTAAACTGAGGTAAGCGGTTATTACTGTTATTTATTGATTGTATTAATTTTGTGCAAACGCGCCACACCCCCTTTAAATTTATATATAAGTTGGTATGCTACGCGACCTTTTTTAACATATGATTATCATCAAAAAAGGGTTTGCCAAGGGGCGGCTATCGCTGCAAGGCACTTAATATAAGTGGCAGCAATAATACAGGCATCGCGTTATAAAACGTTAGATGTAACTTTAAATAGCAATATACAAAAGTACTATTAAGGTCAATTATGCGATTAGGACCAGGACTACTCGTCACCGCTGCCTTCATTGGACCAGGGACTATTACGACTGCCAGCGTGGCAGGTGCAAACTTTGGTTTTGCACTAATATGGACATTACTGTTTTCAGTTATTGCCACCATATTATTACAATCTATGGCGGCGCGCCTTGGCGTAGCCACCGGGCAAGATTTAGCGCAAGCGCTAAGAGCTCACATTGAAACGCCCCTATTTAAATCTCTCGCTATATTTTTAGTGATCAGCGCCATTGGTGTTGGCAGTGCCGCCTACGAGGCTGGTAATTTAAGCGGTGCCAGCATGGGGTTAATTGAAATATTTCCTCAGGTAAATGCCCAACTTTGGACGCCACTCATTGCATTTTTAAGTGCGGTTTTACTTTACAGCGGTAAACACAAAGTTGTTGAAAACGCGCTTATATTATTAGTAATTTTAATGAGCCTAGTGTTTATCTCTACGCTTGTTATGGCAGCTCCCTCGCTTAGTGATGTGTTAGCAGGCTTTATTCCTAGCATTCCAGAGGGCTCAGTCACCACAGTCTTAGCATTGGTAGGCACTACCATAGTGCCATACAACTTATTTTTGCATTCGGGTGTACTGGCTGCTCGCCACGACAGCGAAAGTGACAAACAAAAAGTAATTAAAGAAACCAACATCGATACCGGTGTGTCTATCACCTTAGGTGGCGTGATCACCCTGGCTATTTTATCAACCGCGTCAGTGGCATTTTATGGCACAGATGCAGGGCAAATTAGCGCTGCTAATATGGCGGTGCAGCTTGAGCCATTACTTGGCGATGCTGCCCATTACTTTTTTGCTATTGGCTTATTTGCAGCAGGTTTAACCAGCGCAATAACAGCTCCCCTTGCCGGTGCATATGCAGTATGTGGCATGTTAGGTTGGTCAAATAAAATGGATAACACCCGCTTTAAAAGTGTCGCCATTGTTATTTTATTATTTGGTGCAGCGGTTGCGTCTCTGGGTTTAGACCCTGTTGCCGTGATAATTTTTGCTCAAGCCGCAAATGGCTTATTACTGCCTATTGTCACCACTTACCTAGTGTGGCTGGTTAACCAAAAAACAGTAATGGGCAAATACACCAACTCAATGTTGGTAAACTTGCTTACTTTACCGGTGTTAGTGCTTATTTTTGGCTTAAGTGGTTACAAGCTGTTTAGTTTGATTTTTTGATACGTTTGCGAGTCTTTCCACCTTGTTAACTGCTCATTTTTTCAATGCTATACATCACCCACATTGCGAGTACTGCGATGAAGTTAATTGTAAAAACACTTCCTCGCAGCCTGATGTTTGAAGTGAATATTTGAACACCACTGTGCAACACTCGCCCAGCGATAAAGACCCAAGCTAGCAAATAATAAGCTGAACTAATTGTTGAATCAGTAGAAATTAAAAGCACACAAACCAGATGAAAAAATACCGGCCACTCGAATTGGTTGCTCAAATTAGCGCTGAGTTTTGGCTGTATAGATTGAAATGGATTAGAGCCATCCGCTCTTTTACCAAGCCCCCATACACTTGGGGCTCTGGCAATAGTGAGCAAACCATATAGCACAACACACAAAATCACGTGCGCGAACATGGGCAAAAATATAGTATTCATTTCACACTGAGTCCTTTAAAGTAATCTAACCTTCGCTAAAACAAGCTTCTTCAACATAGAATAAAAACAGTCAATTGTACGCTATTGTCAATTACTAGGCTTAAGAGAGTAGCTGTTATACGGCGACTATTACTGAGCCTATACTATTGGCAAAACCACCCACCTTTACGCTGTTTATTATTGAATTGTTAGACTCAACAGATGCTGTAATTATTGAATGGCAATTCATAGCCCTACCTTGTTCAAAAACATATTCACTCCCTAACTCAGCAAGATGCTCGGTAAGGTAACATGCTAAAGCCCCACAAGAGCTTCCTGTTGCTGACTCTTCAGAAATACCAAACAAAGGAGCAAAATTACGGCAGCTGGCTGTATGTTTACTTTGCACTTCACAAAGCTCAAAAACATGAAAGCCAACAAGGTTATGCTGTTTGCAAAAATCAGCGATACGTTCATCGTTTGGCTCTATTGCATCTAAATAGCCATGAGGAACAGCAATAATGACATCGGCTAGTCCTGTTGAGATAGCTTCAATAGGTAAGTTTGTGCTTTCAAGTATATTACTTTCAATACCTATCACATGGGCAATTTCTTGATATGAAAAACCAGCTATTTTTTCAGGTAATTGCTGCTCCATGACAACCTTACCATTTGGTTCAATACTCACAGATAACATGCCAGCCTTGGTGCGCTGAACATAAGTGCCCGCAGTAAGCATACCTTCTTGGAACATAGTAGAAAAAGTAGCTAGCGTAGCATGACCACAAAAATCAACTTCTGCTGTTGTAGTAAAAAAAGACACCTCAAAATCAGCTTCATTATCACTAGCAACAAAAGCCGTTTCTGAATACCCGACAACTTGAGCAATTTTTAATTTTTGAGCATCTGTGAGCCTGTCAGCATTAAAAACAACGCCTGCAGGGTTGCCACCTTTGCCATTTACTGTAAACGCGTTTACCAAAGCAACTTCAATATCCACCTGTACCAACTCCCTCTATAACGAGCCTTAAGAGTGACTCGTTTTATTTATCTTTTAATCCATCAACCATAGCCGAGTTGCTATTTTGATTCAATGGTTTAGCTGTTCTGGCAGGATCATCAGACTTAACTCTTTATCCATGAAAGACCTCAACGTTAGCTTTATCAACGAGACTGCGATGTATAAACTTTAAAAATGGAGTTCCCTAGTTTAGCGATCACCTCATTGCGTTCTTTCATTGAGACCTCAGTTTGCGCTATGTAGATGCTAATTATGATCGGTGATTGATGTTCACTCCATACTACAGCTGTAATGCTTCGAGCACCAAAGCCACCAGCCCCGGAACGATCGGCTATGTTCCAACCTTCAGGCAACACTGAGCGCAACAAGTTACCAGTTACTTGGTTATTGACCATCCATGTTTTTAACTTTTCTTGGCTCATTGGAGAAAGTGTTGAGCCGAATAATAGCTCATTTAAAGTGTTTGCTATTGATTTAGGAGTCGTTGTATCCCTTAAGTCTCCTGGTATTCCTTCATTTAAATCGGGCTCAAAACGGTCTAAGCGAGTTTTTTCATCCCCTGTGTGCCTTACAAAATCAGTTATGCTTTCTGTGCCCCCTACTGCATTTATGATGATGTTTGCCGCGGTATTATCACTTGTTTTCATGGTTGCAGAGCACACATCATCAAGGGTTATTGCTTGTCCTACATACTTTTCTATAACCGGAGAATACGTCACAAGATCTGTCTTTTTAATTTTGACTGTACTATTAAGATTAATATCCCCTTGCTCAGAGTCATACAATAACTTTGCACAAGCAATTGTTTTAAAAGTACTTGTCAAAGGGAAGCGTTCATCACCTTTGTAATCCCAGTATTCTCCATTTTTAGTATCAAGAACCGTTACCCCTATCCGGCCCGAAAGCGTCACTTCGATTAACCTAGCTTCTTGCTCCACTTGTTGAAATTTTGGGCTATGTGAAAATGCCACAAATGGTATTAAAAGCAAAATAACCAATAAAGAATTCATCTATTTAATCCCATGATTCTGATTAACCAGCATTTTATATCAAAGCATCTGTGACAACAAAAAAGCTAAAGCTTGACCTACATGATAAATTTAACGGGGTCAGAGCAAGCAGCTTAAAACTTAAAGCTTTCCCTTTCAAAACTCCACCAACCTCTCATACAATCCTGATGCCCTGCTGACTGATTTATTCATTGCCATTAACAACACTTTTTTATCAGCCACCAGCTCGAAAGTGTTTTTAGCACGGGTAATGCCGGTGTAGACTAACTGGCGGTTGATGCCGGCAGTTGCTTGGTTTTGTGGTGGCAGTACCATAGCCGTATAGGCAAACTCGGAGCCTTGTGATTTATGAATAGTCATTACATAAACTGTGTCATGGGCTGGTAGTCTGGCTGGTGAAAATGCCCGTTGATTGCCCTGCTCGTCAATAAATATGGCTTTGAGCTGGGCACTGTCGTCGTGCATTAAAATCCCAATATCTCCATTAAATAGTTTTAGCTGATAATCGTTTTGCGCAATCATAATCGGCATGCCCAAATAATGCCGCTGATTTGAGTTTACATTAATCAATCCTTGCTGGCTTAATTGCGTTTCAATGCGTTTATTTAAACTATGAACGCCATAATCGCCTTCGCGTACTGCGGCTAACAACTGGTAACTGGCAAAAGCTTTATGTATGTCTTGTACGCTCGCGTGTTGTTTAATTAAATTAAGATACTGAGCGTATTTACTGGCGGCGCTTTGTACTAGTTTATCAATCGGTTTACTTACAATGTCATAGTCTAAAATAACGTCTTTAAATTGGCCGCTGCTCAGCTCTTGCTCTACATAATTGAGCTTGCCGCTGTTATTGGTATTAACCGCTAATGCTAATTGACCTATGCCGCTGTCGGCTGTGAAACGGTAACTGTGCTGTAAAAACGCGATACAGTCGGCCAGTTTGAATTGACTATTACCTGCGACTAATTTGCGCTGGTTATTAAAGCATAAGCTGTTTAGTTCAGCGCAACGCGCCTCTGAATAACTTGGTGTTTGGCCAAGCACTAAACCTTGGCATAAATCGCTCATTACACTGCCGGTATCAACCGAGGCAAGCTGGTCTTTGTCACCGAGTAATATAAGTCGCGCATGCTCTGGTAAGGCCTCAATTAGTTTAGCCATCAGCGATAAATCAACCATCGACGCTTCATCAATGATCAATACATCTAAATGCAATGGATTACTGCGGTTATGCCTAAACTTATTAGTAAACGGTTTTACCCCCAGTAACCGGTGAATCGTTTGCGCGCTTTCTGGGATCAGCGGCGTAATAGCAGCGCTTATTTTATCTTTTAACTGTTGTTTTGCCCCAAGGATTGATTCACTTAATCGCGCAGCGGCTTTGCCTGTCGGTGCCACCAACTTAATACTCAGTGGGGCATTTTGATAAAGCGATTGTAAAATTGCTAGTAGCTTAGTCACGGTCGTGGTTTTACCTGTTCCTGGGCCACCGGTAATAACGCTAAAGCCTTTGGTTGCTGCCATCGCACAGGCAACCTTTTGCCAATCGAGCCCTTGCTCTGGTGCATCTTGTTCGGGGAAATAGTCACAAAGTAACTGAGTTAACTTATCGCTATCAATATCGAGCTTACGCTCACTCATTAACAACAATCTTGATGCCAGTGTTTGCTCATAACCGCTTAGACGTGCAAAATAGAGTCGTTGTTCAAGTAACTGTAACGGTTTAGTCTCCCCGACACTAGGATGGTTTTGCAAGCAATTAATTGCCTCTGCGGTGGTAAATGTGTCGTTAAACGGGCTGAGTGTGTCAGGAATTATGCCCGCTAGTTTGGTAAAATCACTTTGGCGTAAATTAAACGGATTACGCCAATCTACCTGCGCTAAATCTAAACAGCTGTGCTGACTTTGCTGCGATAAACAGAGTAATAAAAGCAGTGAATAAACGTCGTTTGGTTGTTGAGTTTGCTCACTGCTACACAGTAATTCTGCCAGTTTTATATCAACCATTCGTAGCCGGTTTTCGCTAAGTAGGTAATCAAATAATGGCACTATTTGTACGTCGTTCGTCGCTGCTGTTGCAATGGCTGTATTGGTATCTAACACGCTCATAGCATTGCTCCTTGGCTATTTTCGGTTGCCTCATCTATGCTTTGGGCAACACTGCCTTGACTAAAAAGCCCATCTAAAATAATAACTTGCTCGGCGGTCAACTTTTTAAAGTACACACCTTTTCCATCTGCCATACCACGTAAAAAGGTGTAATATACGCCACCTAAATGCTGCTCAATGCTGTAATTGTTGATCCGTTGTTTTAATAACCGATGCAATGCCACGGTGTAAATTAGATACTGTAAATGGTACTGGTGGCTACTCATAGCTTGCTCTAAATGCTCTTGCTCATAATCAGTTGGCTGGTTGCCTAAAAAGTTAGACTTATAATCCAAAATAAAATACTGCTCGTTATGACAAAATATTAAATCGACAAACCCTTTTAATAAGCCTTTTACATCATAAAAATCGAGCCTACTTTGATTAAAACCAAAGTGCTTAATCAATGTTTCATTCAAGCCTTTTGCCGTTAAACTGGTAATTGGCAGATTAAACTCCATTTCAACCAAACAATCCCGTGGCGTTAATTTACTTAAGCTTAAACCGTTTTCATTCAATGGGCAGTTTAACGCGGCAAGCACCCATTGCTCAGTTGTCTCTTGCCATTGCTCACTAATATGGTATTTGTTTAAGCTGCGCTCAACTACCACGCTTAGGTTTTGCTCATGGTTTGTGGGGTGCTGCTCTGGGCTGGTGAAATCCAATTGCTCAAAAATCTCGTGTAAACAACTACCCGGTTTTGCCCCCTTGGGAAAGCTATAAGGTGAGCGAATATCGTCCTGTTGCGTGGCAAACTCATCTTTTTGATGATCTTCGTCGCTGCGCCCAGGTTCTAAATGCTCGCTATGACTTTTAAAACTCAGCGCACTAAAACTGGTGGTGCGCCAATCACGTTCAATTTTAACTTTAACCTTATTAACACTCACACTGTGACTTTGTGTTTGGCTTGATTGCAGTGATAATGCACCCTGCTGAGATAACTCTTCGCTAGTAAACTGTTGATAGCTCATGGCTGGTTTGTCAGCACAAAACTCTTGTAAATGCGTGCGCCACACTAAACTACTGGTGATATCAAGTCCTGCAAATAATACATGCCCTAAGGAGCTACTTTGAATTGCCAACCGACTACTTTGTCCTTGGCCTAGGTTATACATACCAATTGCGCAGTAATGAACGGCGCGAGTGAGTGCAACATACAATAACCGTAGATCTTCAGCTAGGCGTTCTTGCTCCGCTTTTTGTAACGCATCATCGTTTTTACTGAGATCGTAAATCAGCTGGCCATCCTGATGATACAACGCATCTTTCGTTTCACGATAACCGCTGGCAAATGGCATAAATACCAGCGGGTATTCAAGCCCTTTTGAAGCATGCATAGTGACTATTTTTACCAAATTGGCATCACTCTCAAGGCGTACTTGCACGGTTTCACCATCTTGTTGACTTACTTGCTGCGCAAACCAACGTAATAACCGTAAAGTACCCTCTAGCTCGATTTGTTTTTGCTGTAGGATCTCGCCTAAATGACGAAAATCGGTCAGCCAACGTTCAACGTTGTAACCCAACCCTTGCCATTTCGCGCTTAATTGATTGTGACTGAGTAAGTGCTCAAGCATTGCCATTGCACCTTGTTTGTACCAAATAGAGCTCAGGTAAGCAAAAAAGTTAAGATGCTCTTGCCACTGTGCTTCATCATCAGCCAAGGCATAAATGTCATTATAACTTAAGCAAAATAGTGGCCCAGCTAACACGCCTCGCAACAATGATTCGTTGTATTGGCCATGTAAAGCCGATAAAAAATTAAGTAAATGATGGCTCAGCTCTTGGCTAAATACACTCTCACGGGATAAGTACACGCTCGCAATTTTGGCATCACTGAGGGCTTTTTTCATAATTTGCGCTTCAACCCGATCACGCACCAAAATACAAATATCTGCCGCCGTGACTGGCTTATTCGCAATACACGCACGCCCTTGCTGTGCTTGCTCAAGTAAGATCACTATTTTATTGGCAAAATAGCTAGCTAAATGTTGCTGGCCAATGCCTTTATTAGTTGGTTTATTTTTTTCATCTGCGGCGCTATCTGCAAACACACAAAACTCAAAGGCGGTGGCAGGTTGGCCATCTATTAAAAACGATTTATCGGCTTTTTTACCTTGTGCCGCCACGCGATTAAACGGGATCGCATCGTTATAAATAAAGCTGTTATCGTGTTTACTAAACAGTGCATTGACGCTTGCAACCACATCGCTACTGGAACGAAAGTTAGTACCAAGGGTAAATTGCTGCTCCTTTGCCACTTCGTGTTTAGCACCAATGTACGTAAAAATATCCGCGCCCCTAAAACCGTAAATAGCTTGTTTAGGGTCGCCTATCATGGCAAGCGTGGTGTTTTCTTGGCTATAAATTTTACTAAAAATACCGTACTGAATGGGATCAGTATCTTGAA
Source organism: Pseudoalteromonas sp. SR44-5 (assembly GCF_014163675.1). NCBI lineage: Bacteria > Pseudomonadati > Pseudomonadota > Gammaproteobacteria > Alteromonadales > Pseudoalteromonadaceae > Pseudoalteromonas > Pseudoalteromonas sp. SR44-5. The sequence continues at coordinate 93,501 of NZ_JACJDT010000004.1, read as the reverse complement.
ACTCATCAATCATCGCTACCGGGAACAACTGCGCTATTTTTTCTGCCAGTGCTGCGCCTTGCTCTGTATTGAGTGCACTGTGCAAATTAGTTAATAAATCATCAGGAGTTATAACGCTTTGCTCTTGCTTGCGTTTTACAATGGCTTGTTTAACCCAACTTGCCGCATGTTGCACAATAGCGATTGCCAAGCCTTGATTAACAGTGTTAACAAGCTTAGCCATTTCATCAAACTGGCTAAGCATTACATGACTAAACAAAGGCTGATTTTTTTTATAATTAGCTTCGTCACTGAGGTTTTCAGTACTCCATATTTCATAAGAGTACTTGTTTGTACCAAACTCAAAAAATAGCTCATCACCTTTACAAAATGCCTCAAGCGCTGCAAGGCTACCTTTACGTGCAGGTGTTTTGGCACCACTTAAGCCAGAGCTTTTTACAGCTGCAATAAATTCGCTATCAAGGCAGGCTTTTTTAAAGCTCGCGACTTTACCAAGATATAGCTCGCGTGCTTGCCACACATCATCTAGTTTTATTTGCGGAGTAACCAGCGCATTGCCTTTATTAAGTATGTTGGCCACTTTACTAAATAACGCTTCAGGGGCAGCAAATACCTCTAAAATTGCATCGGTTTTTTCTTTATTGAGTGGATATACAAACACTCGCCAAAAATCTTTAATGGTTTCAAGCAAGATCTCCCGTTGATCTAAAATAAACTCCAAATTAAACGCCACACCAGACTCAAACGCATGCTGTTTTAACATTCGTTGGCAAAAACCATGAATGGTGAATATTGCTGCTTCATCCATCGATTTAGCGGCGGCATCGAGCAAATCAAATGCACGGTGTTTATCATCGATTGTGGCGATCACAGCATTGATCAGCTCATCCTCTGTTGCTTGGCCAAGCAGTGCATCACGTGCTGCTATAATACGAGTGCGCACACGGTCTTTAATTTCTTGGGTGGCGGCATCGGTAAACGTAACGACCAATATTTGTTCAACACTCAACGGAGTATTTACGGGCGATGAGTGTTGTTGCGCGATTTGCATGCCGAGTAAATAACGTAAATATAAACCTGTAATAGTATAAGTTTTACCGGTGCCTGCACTGGCTTCAATGAGACTTTGCCCAATAAGCGGCATCGTAAGTGGATTAAGCGCTTGCATGGTCACTCTCCTTTGCATGTGCAAATAACGGCGCAAGTAGCATATCGCTCCAGCGTATAAATTCCTCTTGGCACTCATTCAACGATTGCGTTGTTAAGCGAATATAGGGGTTCTCGCCCTCGCCTCGGCCAATATATTGTGGGCTAAATTTGCTCATTGCTTTGCCAATATCGCCACCACTTTTTACGTATTCATAGCCACTCACAGGAAAAAACGCTACGGGTTCTTTAAGTAGCGCGTTATATAAAGTAAACCAATCTTGCAACAGTGCTTGGGCATCTGCTTTATCCAAAGCTGCAAAAGTGATTTGTTTATCAAGCCCAAGTAATACAGTTTCTACATGTTGATCCACGCACTGCGCAACAAGGTGATATATAAAGCCCTTGATGAGATCTTTTGCCTTGATACTGGCACTACGATAAAACACTTGTTTGTGCTGATAAAGATGATTTAACCAGCCTTCAAGCTCAGTACTGTTGTTATCACTGTGAAGTGTTAGCGCAACTTCAATCGGTTCATTTTTGCCGCCCTTGATGTGCTCTTTAACTTGCCCTGCCAGTGCATCAACCCGGTGCTGCATTTTCTCAAAGATCAAATCTCCAACATGCGCCTGCGGTAACTCGCCTCGTTGCAGTATTTGCTCACGACTAAGGGGCTGCTCAAAAATAGCCGCTTCGAGTATTTCGTCGAGATAAAAATAACGCTGCAGTGCGTCTAAACTAAATGGCTCTTCATCTTTAGCTACTTCGTTAAATTGTGCTAAACGCAACCCTAAACTTTGCTGATAAAAACTCTCTTGTGCATTGCATACGCTGCGGATAAACATATCCAGCTCAAGATGTTCAGGTGCGCTGACCTCAAGCGCCGTCAGTGGCTCTGGGATTATCGCCTGAGCGGGTAACCAAATTGGATTATAACTGTGATTGGATTGCAGCGTATTAGTGGTATCTGCCTGATAATTTAGGCTATTAAAAGGCTGTAAATGCTGTTTATTGATCAAACACTCAGGCAAGGTTTGCTCACTTGGCTCAGCAAATTTGAAACTGCGGCCAATGTATTCTAGTAATTCACTCACTAAGGTTGATGGCATACGCGGTTGATTATCAAAACATGAACGGCCAATATAGCTCATGTATAAGTTATCACGGGCACTGAGCAGCGCTTCTAAAAATAAGTAACGGTCATCTAATTTGCGCGATCGGTCACCTTTTTGCTTTTTCGAATAAGGCACTAAATCAAAACCAATCGGCTGCACAGTTCGTGGGTAATCGGCATCGTTAAGCCCTAACATACACACCACTTTAAATGGCACAGCACGCATTGGCATTAGCGTACAAAAGTTCACTTGGCCGACTAAAAAGCGTTGCCCTACACCTTTTTCTTGAATGCCTTGTTTAATTAAATAACTCACAATACGCTGTGACACTACTTGCGTGTAATCGCCATTATCATGGTGCTTTTGCAGCTCTTCGAGCACCTTTTGCAGTACCAGTAAATCCCAGCTATCGTCGCTTTCGCTCTCGTAAATAGCCGTTAATAGTTCACTCAGGATAAGGGTTTTATTAGTTAGCGTGTCGTCTGGGGTGAGCCTGTGTTTAAAGTGTTGCAATACATCAATAAAATGCACTAATTTATTGAGTGTATCAAGTGCCATCCCTTCCACTTCATCAGCGCTATATATGCCATTAAACGGGCATTGTTCATCACGTTGGGCAATACCTAACAATAAGCGGTTTAAGCCATGTTGCCAGGTATTTAATTCTATCGCGGGTAAATCAAAGCTATGCTTATGCTCGGCGTTTATTCCCCACTTGACGCCAACACGCTCAAGCCAATATTGAATTTGCTCATATTCGTGCGCTTCAACACTAAACTTTTCAGCTATTTGCGTCACTTGCAGTAAATCAAGGATATCTGACACACCAAAGCGCGAAAACGGCAGATCAGCTAAGCTTGCAAACGAACTCAGTACCGGTTTTTCTTGCTCAATGGCTAGATCGGCTAACGCATAGGGAATAAAACGGTTACCCTGCGCACCACCAAATACCGCTTCGATGTAAGGGCTATAAGTGCCAACATCCGGCATCATTACTATAATATCTTTTGGGGTGAGTGCGGGGTTTTGATTAAATAAATTAAGTAAGTAATCGTGCAAACGCTCAACTTCTCTAAGTGGAGTATGGCAATCACTTAGAGCAATGCTGGTATCGGTAGCGCTTATTGCAAGCTTACCTTCATCGTTTATAAACCATTCTTTATTGTCAGTAAGGGATTCACCTTTAAACGCTAACTGGTAAATTTCGCTTTGAATTTGACCAAGTAAACTGTCGTCAAACACATCAATAAAGCCATCAATCCAGCTTGCGTCACGCTGTACCAGTTGTTCAAAGTAATCACGGCCTAATTTACCCCACGATGATAACAACGGATTACCAATAAAATAGTAGTCTTGCTCTGGCTCACTTTGCTTTTTTTGCTGCGCTTCCAGCAATGGCATTTTGGCGTATTTAGCCGTTATTTTAGCTGCAGTTTTTTCATCAATTAAATCCCCCCAATAATGTTCGCTGGGATTAAAAAAGAATAAAAACACCTCAGTTTTTTTACTTAATGCATCAAACACATCAAGTTGCGAACTGGCAATGGCTGAAATACCAAATAAACTGATCCGCTTTGGTAATAAGCTACTGTCCATTTTATCAAGCGCGGCTAATAACTGCCCTTGCATATTGGCGCGATGAAACTGACTTTGCCCAAGCACTTGACTATGCGCTACTATTTTTCGCCACAGATCAGGCTGCCACGGCGCGATACTAATATCTACATCATCTAATTTATCAGTGCCGCTGTCCCATGTGGCTATCCAGTGCGGACGGTACATTAAATATTGGTCATATACATCGGCTATTTTTTCACATAAAGCAAAGGTTTTTTGACCGTCAGTATCACCTGCTAGGTAGGTTTTAAGGGGTAAATATAACGGTTCATCAATGCAGTTTGGTAAAATAGCAAATAACTTCCAAGCAAGATTAGGTTTATTAAACGCCGACTCTTTGGGTACATTCGGTAATAGCTGCTGGTATAACTGCCAAATGAAACTCGACGGCAGTGGAAAATCTACCTGTGCTGCCACCCCCAAACTTTCACTTAAACCAATTTTCAGCCACTGCGACATACCCGGAGATTGCACCAACACCACTTCTTTATCAAACGGGCTGCTTAATGGGTTTACTTTTAAAAGCTGATGAAACTGCGCTTGCAGGGCTTCCATACGGTTAGATTGAATAATATTGAGCATAGCGACACTGTTCTTGCTTGAGATAAAAACAGTGTAAGATATTTTCAATTATAGGGGTAGCCATTGTCGCTAATTGGCATTAATAAATCAGCGAGTTAGCACAATAATTAACTCACTTTTTATACGCACAGTATAGCTACTGTGCGTTTTATTTTCTGAGGGAGTCATTATTTATATGGGCTAATACTTGATAAGCTAAATTGGCTTTGCATGATCACATCGCCATCAATGCCTTTTAGCTGGAGTGAAATAGCTGGATCTGTTTGTTGCCAATCAATGCTTAAATCACCGTAATTAACGTCATGTGTGAACTTCCCCACGCGGTGTTTATTAGGACTAACGTTTTTCCATTTTTCAGTAAGGCCTGAGCTGGTCATTTCAATCAGTGGATAATCAAGGTTTTGTTCATACCTTGATATCTCACCCCAATGTGTGTCACCACTGATAATTACCACGCCGTTTACTTTGTGTTTTTTAATTAACGCAAATAAACGGTTTCTATCCTCCGGAAAATTAGCCCATGACTCCCAGCCGGTAAAGTCAGGCAGTAACTGTAAGCTCGAAGCAATCAGTTTAATTGCAGCAGGCTTTTTAAGCTCTTGTTCAAGCCATTGCCACTGCGCCTCACCTAACATCGATGCGCCTTTTACTTCACTTGGGCTATAAGGCCCTTGATTATTCGCTTTACGCTCAGTCTTGTATTGTGTTTCACTAACGTGGTTAAGTGCATCGCGGTTCCAACGCAGATCAGGCATGATCACTTGTATCGTGTGCTCACCTTCACCATACATATACGAGGTATAAATCCCATCGGCACGTGTGCGACGCACTGAACCCGGTGGCTCTTGCCAAAAGTCGAGCATAATTTCCCGAGACTGTTCTTTATGTGGGTACTCTTTACCTGCATCATTTTGGCCAAAATCATGATCATCCCACATGGCAATAAGGGGAGTCTGTGCTTTTAACGTTTTAAAGCCGGGCTTAGCGCCTAAGCGCTGATATTTATCGGCAAGTACGCGCATATCGTTGGTGTCGCCGTAGATGTTATCACCCAAAAAGATAAACAAATCTGCCTGCTCTTTATTGATCGCGTCAAAAATCGGAATATCTTTATCTTGATGCCCACATGAGCCAAACAGTATTTTTTGTGGCGTTAGTTTTTGCGGTGTACTTAATACTGAAAAACTCGCAACAATGCTTACCAATGCGGCCGCTTTAATTAAATGCTTCATTTTAAAATCTCATTAATTGCATCCGCCATAGCGGGATTAAGCTGCTTAGGGTTTTCGCCAAGTACGGTTAAAATCGTTGCCGCAACTTGTGCTTGTTTGAGCTCTGTTGTTGTTTTTAATAAACCTTGCGGTTTAATATCTGGGCCAATTGCAGCTAACCAAATATGCTCAGAGCCAATAATTCCCTCAGGAAAAGCTTTACGACCTTGCTCCGATTTTGCCATTGCTTGTTTTGAACTATGATGCTGCCAATCATTAGCGTTACTGCCACGGCCATGATCCGTGGTGATAATAAGCGTTGTGTTATTTTTATAGCCAGGTGTAGTCTGAATGGTTTGCCATAAATCTTTGATAAAAGCGTCACTTTGTTTAGCCGACTGCAAATAGTGATCGTAATGACCATCATGGGCAAAATCATCGGTTTCACCTAAGCTGATCACTAATAACTTAGGCTTTTTTGCCAGCATATAAGCTTTGGCAAAACGATATGTAAAACTGTCTAAACGCACATTATGCCAAGGACTTGGGATCTCCTGTTGTAAAGCATTTAATAGTGGCGCATCGGCAAATAAGTCTGCCTCAATTGGCATAAAACCCGCATTTACATATACGTCGCTGCGTTTGGTATTAACAATAAACGGAAATACATCCCAACTACCAAATAAGGCGGTTTTATTTTTATAGTCAGCGCGTTGCTCTAATCGCTCTAAAATAGTTTTATTTGGATTTGGCGTTTTATCATTACTGTTAATTGCCTCATCAACACTGCCAGTTAAGATCTCACTGTAGCCTGGGTATGAAAAATACCACGGGTTACTCACCGACATTGTTGAACCATTCTCTCTATCGCCAATTAACACACCGTGTTGAGCAATCGTATTGCTAATAAATGGCATTAACTGAGCTTGTCGGGCGTGTTTGTCATCGCGCCAAAACTGTTGTTTCAATTGCTCAGGCTGTTTAACAAAATCGGGATTTGCTAACAATTTTTGATCGGCGCCGTTAAATACCTCTTGCCAACGCACTCCATCAAGCGTCACAAGCACGACATTATCACTGGCTTTGACAATATGACTTACCATTAATGTACAGCCTATTACGGCCAGTTTAGCTATTGCTTTCATAGTATTCCTATCAATAAAAACCCATCAACAAGGATGGGTTTTGGTTATTATTTTTATAATTAGGGCTTAAAAATTAGCAGTAAATGTAAGTGCTGCAGTTCGTGGTGCACCAATAAAATAAGTGCTGCCATTACCTGTCCCACCCGCTAAATACTGTTTATCTGTTACGTTAGTGACAGCAAAAGCAATATCGATTGATTTAAATGGGCCGGCATTGACGTCTGCAGCATAACCGGCATTGATATCAAGCACGGTATAACCATCAACTTTATTACGTGTACGAGTTTGCTCATCTAAAAATGCACCTAAGCGTTCACCGGTATATTTAGCGGATATACCAAAGCGGAAGTCGCCACTGTAATAATCGGTCGAAAGCACAAACATATCGCTTGGTGAATCGATAACGTCATCGCCTTTTTTAAAGCTTGGCGGTAGCGCTTTTCCGTCTTCATCTTTGAGGATAACACCATCGGCATCGTAGGCACTTGGATCGTGCGATGCGTATTCAGAGCTGTTATTAGTGTATGAAGTATAAATATTCCATTCATTTGTAAGCATATAACTTGCTGATAGTTCAATACCTTGCGAGTCAATACCACCTACATTGATGTAAGAGCCATTTGTACCTATCGTATAATCAATCCCGCCGGTATCACTGCCAGGTGCGATAAAAGTAATACGGTTATCAAAGGCAATAGAATAAGCGGTCGCAGTTAGGCTCAAGCGGTCTGCTTTATAACGTACACCAAAGTCGATATTTTCAGCTGTTTCTGGTTCAATTTCTGTGAGTGTAGAACTATCACGCTCCAGCACTCCATCTTTAATTGCTGAGAAATTTTCACTAAAACTGGCAAATAACTCAGTACTGCTAGTTAGCTGGTACAAAGCACCTGCACTAAATAACACATCTGAATCACTGTTTATTTTATCAGAGCGTAGATCTGCAAAATGATCGTATTTTTGTAATTCAACTAAATACTGTTTAGCGCCAAGATTAACTGTAAAATCGCCTAGGCTGATAGAATCTTGTACGTACCACTTAAAGGTATCTGTTTCAAAAGTATTTTTATATTGCGTCCAGTATGGGGTGCTATCAAAGTGATGATACACGCGAGCGTCAATAACTTTATGCCAATCACGAGATTCGTCACGATCAGTTTGCTCAAGCCAAATACCTGCTTCAATATCGTGCATCCCTAAGGTTAATTTATAATCGGCGGTTAAACCTAAACGGTCCTTGTCATAGTGTGTATGGCGATATGACATTACCGGTATTGCGGAATCTGGGTAACACGCCGGATTCAACCCTGTGCCTGAATCCCATGGCCAACTGAGTGTATCCGTACAATTTGCATTAGGCGTTAATGGCTTACCTTGGCTATCTGCAAAACCATATGAGCCAGCATTTGTGCCGCCTTCGGTTGTTGGATTACCGTCTTTATCGACAGGTGATGTTAAATAAGGTGGGATCCAATCACCACGCCCTGAGTTTTTATGGTAATAAGGGCTGATTGTTAATAATGACGAAGGTGAGATTGCGTATTCAAACTTTACGTAACCTAACGCATTTTCACGCAATGTACCCCAACCTTCTGCAAACATTTGGTCAAAGTGTGGCACGCCAGTCCAATTCCAAGTTAGTTGATCCCAATCTGGTGTTTGCGCAAATTGCTGCAAGCTCACACTGTTATAGTTGGTCTCACTTACATCATCATACGATAAACGCCCTGTTACAGTCAGCGCATTAAAATTAGATACAAATTTAGCCTCAGCATGTTGATTATCTTTACCGCCATTACTGCCATCACCTATCCAGCGGCTAGTATTGGTTTGTGAATAACTCACATAAGCTTGCGTGTTATCAAAGAGAGTGCCAGTTTCATGCTTAAAATAATAACGGGTCGCATCATGGTCACCATTGGTGTAAGCAAATGTAGTTCCTCGCTCAAGGCTAGGATCTTTACTAACAAAATTAAACGTACCACCGAGTGCTTCAAGTGATGCTGAGGCGATATCTGAGGTACCTTGGCCCACTTCAACCGTGGCTAAGTTTTCGCTGTCTAGATAGCGATTAGCTTTTGCACCACCGCCATAATTAGAGCCGCCGTTTGGAATACCATCAACCGTCATACCTAACTGCTGCTGGTTACCATCGATACTAAAGCCGCGCATCGTAATAGTGGTAGACCAATCATCACCACCAAATGCATCACCTTCGTTAATACTAATTCCCGGTAGGTTATCCATCACCGATAATACACTTGATACCGAACTCTGCTGTTCAATCATTGATTGCTCAATCACACTATTTGCATAGCTCGTTGGTTTTGCCACGACCGTGACTTCTTCTATTTCGTTGGTATTTGCAAAGCTATTAGTTGAAAACGCTAAAGCGATTGCTAAGCTTAAAGTCGATCTTTTAGTAAAAGTACGCATTGTTGTCCCATTTGCAATTATTGTTTTGTATACGGGCAAAGTATGGAGGGAATATATGACAAAAAAGCTCGAAAAAATTGACGTAACAGTGACAAATATATTGATTATTTATGGCAACAATGCAGCTTAACCAATTAACATATAAAGATATTATAATTTAAATAACAGTCTATCGCGGTAATATTTGTAGGAAATAGAGAGGGAGTTAAATCAATACGAAAGAGTATTTTTCACAGTATTAGTAACGATTAAAAGGCAATATTGCTAATCGCAAATAAATACCTAAAACGAGTTTGCAATCAACATGCATGGCGTTAATGCAACCACCTACGGGCGTAGGTGGTTTAGTGACTAAAATAAATTACGTTTAAATTAGTTCAGCCAACATTTCATCACTATACGGAACCACTTCTTCAGCATTTTTGATTTTACTGATGTAATCTGGGTTTGCAATAAACGGGCGACCAATAGCAATTAAATCAAACTTATTGGCGTTAATAGCAGCTTTAGCCGTGTCAAAATCATAGCTACCAACACCCACTAAAGTACCTGAATAAGCCGCACGTAAAAATTCTGACGTCGTTTTATCTGCAAGGCTTGCAAAGCGCATGCTATCGTCAAAAATACCGCCATGTAAGTAAGCGAGTGCTCGGCTATTCAACTCGTTTAAGAGGTAATCAAATACCGCTTTATCGCGGCTATCTTCGCTCATATTAAAGTAAGCACCAGGAGATAAACGTAGCCCAGTTTTATCTGCGCCGATGACGTTAATTACCGCATCAACAACTTCAAGTGCAAAACGCGACATATTCTCTGGAGTTTGCCCGTATTCATCATCACGCTCATTGGCTGCATAATGTAAAAACTGATCGATTAAGTAACCATTCGCACCATGGATCTCAACGCCATCAAACCCAGCTTCAAGTGCATTCTCTGCAGCCTTTGCATAATCTGCAATTAATGACTTAATATCGGCAGTGGTTGCTGCTTTTGGGGTAATATAAGTAAGCTCACGCATACGTGGTACAGAGCCTTCAACACCAATCGCAGATGGGGCCAAAACGTCACCATCAAAAAAGTGCGGATGTGCAACACGGCCAACATGCCAAAGTTGTGCAAACATTTTACCGCCCTGCTCATGCACAGCATCGGTTACTTTTTTCCAGCCTTGAATTTGTGCGCTGGTAAATAAACCTGGCGTATTCGGGTAACCTTGCGCATCAGGGCGAATAATCGTGGCTTCACTAATTATTAAACCGGCTTCAGCACGGCGTGCGTAGTAATCAACCATCGCTTGGGTTGGCACTAAGTTATCGTCAGCCATACAACGCGTTAGCGGTGCCATAAGTATACGGTTTTGTAATTCAATCGTGTCATTAAGCTTAAACGGTTGCAGTAGATCAGTGGTCATTCTTATCAATCCTTATCTTGAGTGTACATTCAAGATAAGGGCGAACAATAAAACATTCAAGTCTATTTTTGAATATTTGTTCAAGATTAAGTAAACTAACCCCACATACACCTTATAAGTCAAATAGAATGCAACAGAGCGCCCTATGAGAATAGCCGAATTTGACCGTGAATTTGTACTTCGCCAAGCGATGCTGGCTTTTATGCAACACGGTTATGCTAAAACGAGTATGCAAAAATTAACGCAAGTTACAGCACTTCATCCGGGATCTTTATATGCTGCGTTTGGCAATAAAAAAGGTATTTTTTTAGCGGCTATTGAGCAATATCAGGCTGATCGAAATCAGCAATTTACGGCACTTTTTTGTCAACATAAACCCGTTTTACCAAGCCTACGCCAATACTTAGACTCAATAGTCAACGAGTGCATCAGTGGTGATGCGATGAAAGTATGTTTACTGACTAAAAGTATTAGTGAAGTTGAAGGGCAAGATTCACAGATCAGCCACGTACTGATGACAAATTTAAATGCCTACGAAAACGCCCTCGCCGAACAATTTGAGCGCGCGATAAAAGAAGGTGAAATCCCAAACACACGCACAGCTGAGCACCTAGCTCGTTTTTTAGCAATGGGCCTTTACGGCTTGCGAACCTATGCACTGACTAACCGCTGCGAACAAGATCTAAGCCAACTCGCCGACGATTTATACCACGCAATATGTAATTAATTTTTAACTAATCGACATTTTGTCATATTAGTCAATATACTATACCTAAGCCATTCTAGAGAGAGTCTATTAATGAGTAATGCAACTGCAACCGCATCTGAAAAATTCGAGACAATCTTAAATTTAGGAGCCAAAAAAAGATTGGCTTTTATGTTTGAGACCGTCCAAGAGTTCAAACAAGTGTGGATATTAAATGACGACGATGGCTGTGTTATGCTCGCCAACGAAGATGATGATTGTGTACCGGTATGGCCTGAACGTATTTATGCCGAGGCATGGGCGACCGGTGAGTGGGAAAATTGCACAGCTAAAGCAATTCCATTGAAAGATTGGACAACCCGATGGACACCCGGTCTTGAACAAGATGACTTACTTATCGCCGTTTTTCCAACTGAAGAAGACGACGGCACAATTTTATTTCCTGATGAATTTGATTCACAACTAAAAGCACCTAAAAAGCGTTACTAATTACACTTCGCTATAATTGAGTCGCAGACGTGTTGTTCTGCGACTTATCCACGCAAACTTTAAATTTTTTACGCGTAACGCTTTAAGACAAAGATACAAAATTAATACCTATAAAAATTAAAATATAACGGCAATAATGTCGCTTTTAGCGATAATTAATTTATGCTTATTCACACTGATCAGTGAAATAAACACAGCTCCCACTGCAAAAACTTTGGCATTAGTTGACTTCAACACGCCCCTTACTCTTTGGACTTTATAATGGTACGACAAGGTATTTTAATATTACTACTGCTAACGTTTATTAATAGTGGCTATGCCACAGAGCAAATTGACTCACTAGAATCTACACTCAGTGAAATAAAACAGCTCAAAAGCGATGGTGAATCCGCACAAGCTTATCAACAATTAAGGACAACATATTCCTCGGCACAATCAACCACACAACAAGCTGAGTTAATGGTTGTTTGGCTTGCATTTATAAATGAAGACAAGAACTGGCATGAATTCGACTTGCTCAAAGACGATGTCTCACAATTACTCGTTAGCGAAGTCGATATAGAAACTAAATACGCACTTTATGACAACCTCGGACTAATGAAATATCGCTTAGGTAAGTTTGCCGAAGCCGATTCTTATTTATCAAAAGCGGTGTCTTTTGCTGATGACACACAGCTTGCTACGAGTATGACTTACTATTTGTATGGAATTAACTCTGTTAGACAAGGAAAAATGGTAGATGGACTCGATAAAATCTTACATGCTCACGATTTACAAATAAACATTCAAGGATATGCTTCACCGAAGATATTAATTGGTTTAGGGTTTACCAATTATTATATGAAAAACTACGACAAAGCGATTGAATACACTCAACAGGCAATAGCAGCATACCCTGAAAATGACATACTGCTCACTGAGCTGTATGCAAACTTAGCTGCAATGTACGTTGATAAAGCCCAATACCAAGAGGCATTAATTGCCATTAATCAAGCCGAAAAAGTAGCCCACTTTCATAATATATTTGACCGAGTTCCTATAATTATTAATAAAGGCACTATTTATGCTGAGCTAAATGAGCACCAAAAAGCCATTGATTATTATTTAAAAGCGTTAGATATTGTAAATAAAAACAGTGATTTAATACATAAGCCTACCGTTTTAAGTAATCTGGCACAAAGCAATCAAAGTTTAGGTAATTATAAACTTGCTGCCGACTATTTTGAGCAAGCCCTCGCTATATTTTCAAGCGAGAGTCAACTTATCAAACGTTTAGAAAACTATCCGCCAATGATCGAAAATTATCAATCATTAGGAAATTACCAACGCGCATTAGAACTTATGATTGAATACAAAGAATTAGATGATGAAAGTACCTCATTAGCTGCAAAAGAAAAATTTGATCAATCACAAGCAGCCTATGATATTGCCTCTAAAGAAAAGTCATTAATCGAAGCTAAACTAGCGCAAACAAGCAATGAAAATGCAATTCTACGACTCTATGGGATCGTTGCCTTCAGTCTTTTAATTATCCTATTTATTTATATTGCCTATAGACTAAAACACTCTGCCTACCTGCAAGTTAAAGAGCTTGCGTTGCGCGATCAGCTCACGGGACTATTTAATCGCCGCGCATTGCACGATATCTTTGAATTAGAAATGAGCCGGGTTAATCGCAATAAAAAAACTTTTAGTATTATTTTGCTGGATATAGATCATTTTAAAGTACTCAACGACACCTATGGACATGACTATGGTGACATTGTATTGCAAAAAGTGGCTAGCGCATTGCAAGATTCAATTAGAAGTATGGATAAAGTTGCTCGCTGGGGAGGTGAAGAATTTCTGGTGTTTTTACCTGAAACCAATAAAGAGCAAGCATCGCATCTTGCAGAAAAGTTACGCTTAGCCGTAAGTAACATTGAATTGACTTACCAAGATAAGCTACTTCAGGTCACTGTTTCTTTAGGTGTCTGTGAATATAATCAACAAGGTGAATATAAAGACATGGTTAAACAAGCAGATCTTGGTCTTTATAAAGCTAAAGAAACAGGGCGGAATAAAGTCGTCTGTCTCAGTTAAACTAACAAATGTTCTTGCGCGCAACTATCTTCATTATCATGTAATTGAATGTAGTTGCTCACTAAGCATATAGTTTACTAATAAAGCGATGTTATTTCCTCGCATTAAGGCTGCTCTGTTGACCTAAAAATAGCAATGGCACACTGTTTTATTGCGCTTGCTCAAAAAAATTACGACATAGTTTGCTAAACTAACCTAATAACCTATTAGATTAAGTGTGCTAGCACAACGCTGAGATTTACTCTGGGCACATTTACAGAAACAGTTGGACAAATACGTGATATTTAATTCTAAGTATAAAAAAGAAATTGCAAAACTAAAAAATGAAATTGTAGATATTCGTAACCAAAATGAAGCACTGCATGATGAACTGGAACAAGTTAAGAATGCTAAAAGTCAGTTAGTAGCGCAAATAAATCAAACTGATAAAACTGCCAAACAACAAGACGAATTAAACCGCTTGTGGCTACAGTCTTCAATTTTAATAGAGCAAATCAGGGAGAGCCTAGCAGCAAATTCAAGTGAACTTGTAATGCAGAGAGATGGCTTTCAATCATCACAGCAATTGCTTGATAACATTATTGTAATGCTATCCACCACTTTGCAATCAACTTCTGTGATATCCAGAGACACTAAAACAGCCTCTGAATCTGTAAAGCAATTACAAACAGTCACAGCAGGGATTAATGACTTTGTAAACATTATCAAAGGCATCTCTGACCAAACTAACTTACTAGCCCTTAATGCTGCTATTGAGGCCGCCAGAGCTGGAGAACAAGGTAGAGGCTTTGCCGTAGTTGCAGATGAAGTTCGCACATTAGCACAACGCTCAGCTGATGCATCGAATGAAATTTCAGGCTTAATTGAACAAGTAAACCAACAAATGGACCACGTTGTTGGCAACATTACCGACGTCGGGAAACAAAGTAATGAGATCAGTGAAAGTTCAGCGGCTATCGAAGATACCGCTAATAAAATTGTTACGTTCTCACAAAACATGTATTCAGTTATTACCGACTCAACTGAAAACGCATTTATTCAGACGGTAAAAATGGATCATATCGTTTGGAAACTGGAAGTTTATAAGGTACTACTTGGTTTATCTGATAAAACCACAGATGAATTTGCCGATCACACAATGTGTCGTTTAGGTAAATGGTACTATAAAGGTGATGGTGCAGCTAAATACGCCTCCCATATTGAGTTTAAAAACTTAGAAGCCCCGCACGCCGAGATTCACAACCATGGCATACAAGCATTGCAAGCCTTTGCAGATGGCCATTCGGATAAAATGATTGATCATATATCGCAAATGGAAGCGGCGAGCTTTAAAGCCGTTGATTTATTAACTAACCTAGCAAACAAAATAACTAAATAACGGTCGTTTTAAGTTTAACTACAACTTTAGCGCTGCTCATTTTATATTTATTATTGATATTATGATGGATACTGAGCTTTGGAGTTATACCCACTACCTGCTTATTGATGGGTAAGGTTGCTTTATAGGCATTCTCTATGTTTTTTAAAACACGATAATGCCTTAACTATAGTAATATTTATTGGTTAAAGTCTAATCCTGCCAGGTCAGTGTTAACTTTTTGTAATACGTCATCATAGCCTTTTAGTACTTCTTCTTTATGGGTTAGATCCTGTTTGAGTTGTTCAACATTTGCTACTAGGTCTTTCGTTAAGCTCGGAATAAAACTGCTTTGCTCTTTCGCTAACTTTGCTACTATCTGATAAATACATTGTTTTAGCTCAACACTTATATCTTGCAATAATAAAGTGACGACCCGTGCCTGCTCAGTACGTAACTGAGCTATGTCATCGCCTTCAACTTGCTCAGCACTAAATTGTTGCCGAATAGTATTAATATGCGCATCGAGATCTAAACTAACTGCAGGTATAGTTATACGTTCAACGGCATTGTTTAACGGCATTAAAACCATTTCAGGGTCAAAGTCATCATCTGAAAAATCAAACACATCTCTAATTGATGCTTTTATATCCTGTTTAAACAGTCCTAATTGAATTGCGTTTTCACTTACATCATAAAGCGCTTTGCTAGTATCGACCACAAATGACTCAAGCTTACTCACAGCATCATGAACACTTGCATAGGTGTAATTAACGGTACGGTAATGAGGTGAGATGACTGTACGAGTTGAGCCATATGAAAAAGGGTTGTACCACGATGAATCACTAACCTCTCTTGATGTTGTATAGCTTTCTTCCCGCGAGCCTGATTGAGATTGTACTTGTTTTACCTGAATTGCATTTTGGTTTATGTCAGTTAGTAATCGCGTTAATGTTTTTTCAGCTTGAATACTGTATTTTTCAAAAACACTATTTACTTTAACTGTGCCAGCCTCTATGCGTTTAACAACTGCTTGTTGTTTTTTCGCTAAACTTTCAACATCGTCTTCAAGTAAGTTTTTACGTTTATAAGTTACGTCATCTGCAATTTGAACTAATTTTTGTTTAACCTCACGTTTTGAGCCTATTAAAAGATTATTAAAACGATCTGCCAATATTTGCTCTTTTTTTGCCTTAACAGTATCTAGCTTACTTGTTACTTTTGTGAAGTTAGACACTGCTGCAAATGTACTGGCATTAAACGTAAAGTCAGCAAACATGTCATTAAGCTGCTGACGCGAGTGCAACTCTTCTTCATTTAATGATTGCTCAGGCTTTATGGCTAAATCATAACAGCGAGATGAAATAAATATAGGCGGCAAAGTATTTTGTATATAGTGTGCTCATTAGATGTCTTTGGTTATTATTTTAAGTCACCTTAATTCTGCCCCAAATCAATTGGTTGCTCAATGGATATAATATTAATCCAATGACGCTACATAATAGATTGAAATTTGAGTCAGTTTTTAACGACAAAAACAGTCTGCTTTAATAAAATAAACCTAGTTAAAATTGGGTGTTAAATAGTCATCCGACCATTGAAAATACATGCTTATCACGCCATGCAACTTTATCTGATTTAAATTACCACAATCGATTGTTTAATTACTTTACCTGTCTTGGTATTCAAGTAACCGCGCAGTAAAATAGCCTCAATGACGCCGCTAGCATTACGACTAGTATTGTGCTTAATATATAATTGCGTATCGAAATCATCACCAAGTGTGACCTGTTGTGTTTCATACATCGGAAAAGCAAGGGTAAAGCGAGCAAATAAAACTTCAAATATCTCATTAATTTTTGCTACATCTGGGTTTTTGCCATTTACGACTTCATTTTTAGCATATTCCCATAGATTTCCGATATTCTTCTCTTGAATGCCACAAGCAATTAACCCACTAGGCGTTGTACTTTTAAAAATGCCACTTAAAGAACTTTTAGTTGCCTCTGATAACTTCTTGTAAATTACATCTACTTTTATATCTTCTGAGAAATTATCACAATACCACTGTACTTTCTTGTTAGCAGCATCTAATTCAGCTTGCAGACTAACCGTATCTTCATTTGATTTTTCAATATTGTTTTGAGCTGCTTTGAGAGTATTTCTTAGCACTTCAACCTCCTCTCGAGACTTCACTTCGTTAACCTGTATTTTTTCAGCCTCGACAACAACTTCACTTTGCGTTGCTTGGCTATCAACTCCAAAGAAAAGTACTTTTAAACGTCTTATAAGTTCTTCCATTTCATGCTTTTCCTCTATGAGTTTATTCATTTTCTGATTAAATTCATCACTTTCACATGGAAGCTCATCGTTTTCAGCTTTCAACTTATCATTAGCTTCATTTTGTACAAAACAAGAGTCACTTGGTAAGAGAGGTACTTTACTAACAGTATCATCAGCAAGTATTCTCCTTAGCCTTTCCTTCACTGCAGGGTCGTCAAGCATTTTTATAAATTCATCAACACTCATTTATTTCCCTCCCGTGACATTCTTATTCTCACGCTGAATTGCACGTGTTTTTTTTCTGAAAAAGCTTTGGATATTATCTTCCTCATTCTCTATTGCTACTTTTTCTGACTCTTCATCGGCCGCCTCTAGTATTGAGTATGAAGCAACACTTTCTAAATCTATTTTCAATTCAGGATATGAAATAACTTCTGTATCACGAATTCTATTTTCAAAAATTAATGTGTGAAGGGTCTCTATTTTCGTTACGAAACTTTCAGCAATATTAATAGTAGCATCAATCTCAAAGCCATTCTTATCGTCATTCAACACAATAAATGCAAGCTTTTCTCCAATATCATATTCTATTTTTGCCTTAAACAATGGCCAAAACTCTGTTCGCAAAAACTGTATTTCACCATTGCTACTAATAGGGACGAGTTCACCATCAATAATGCGACTTACATACATAACATCGTTTTTTGATCGGATAAAATAATCACTCATACAGTTAACCTTTTAAATCCATTACTTTATCTTCAATTTGTTCAATAGTAAGTTCTGGTTCCAACTTCTGATAAGCAGAAACTAATGCATCACTGTGTTTGTCACTTTCATCAATGCTCAATTCATTATTAATATAAAGTCCATAATCATCGGTTTTTAAATCATTATCTTTATAGGCTTTAATTGTGCCTATAATTTGGTCAGCGGCAAGTTCTTGCTTGGCAACTTCAGCCATAAATTCGGGCGTAACTGCACTATCTAATTTCTCATTAATACCTTTTAGCATGATCGATGCGCCAATAGCAGATCGAGCCAATAAATCCTTTTCGCCTAGCTTCCCAAATTTGTCTTTATCGATATTCACATTATGTCGAAGGTGATCAATGTACTCGTTTATCGAATCGAAGTGCTCGGGTTTTTTATCACTCATCATCGCTTTTTCACCGAGTTCCTCGAGATCTTCCTCGGGCTTTAAAATACCTAACGAAATAGCGACAGCTTTGATTGCATCACCAACTTTCCCTGCTAATTCCACACCTAAACTTACAACAGCCGTTGCAACACTTGCTACTGCGCTCCCTATTGACGAAACAGCACTACTAATTGCACTACAAGCGCTACTACAAATACTTCCCCATAACCCCATCATTTACTCCTAATTTAAGTTAGATATAAAATTTACTTGTTTTTTATCACTTCAAAATACCTTTCTTAAATGCTTCAAAATACCTACACGTCAATCTAGCTTTAGCATCTCTAATTAAATCATCTAAATACTGACTTAACCTCTCTTTTATGAACGTATAGTCCTCACTACTTACACTTCTGTAACAAGTAATTAAAATTACATTTAAAACAAATTCTTTTTTATATTCATGTAAAACATGGATCAAATTTTCATCTGCTAACTTACCTTGAACAGTTGTAAGCCAACACTCCACCACATTAGTTGTAATAAATTTTTCGACTATATCATTAGAAGGTCTTTCACTAAAGAATTCCAAACCTTGAATCAAACCACGCTTATAATTTTTTCCATAATAACTTAGCGCAATCTCACGAATCTCATCAGGACTTACGTCTTCTTCAGTTGTTGTACTGATTAACTCTTTAATTTGCACCTGTAACGGCTTGTTAATGCCTGTTGTAGATAGAATAACTCGGCCAGGCTCAAGGTTAGATAAGAAATCTTTCTGCTCATCATTAAGGGCCATAGTGTTACCCACCGCTTCTTTATCATCTTTGGCAAATAACTTATGGATAATTTTTGTATTGGTATTTTTTAATACTTCAGGGGTCAACTTATTGGGAATTTGATCCACAATAATCAGTGCTTCACCATACTTACGTACCTCTGCTAACATATCTGCAAAAGCTTCAACACCTTGCTTTTTATTTTGGCTATCACCCGGTTCGTATTTTGATAATAGGCGGTGTGCTTCTTCTATTAGTGTAATATGTTTAAATTTATCCCCACGCTTCCTAAAATCCTCATAATTTGCACGAATAGCTTCGTTTAAGTTAGTTAAAATAAAGCCCATGATCAGCGATTTTTCACTTGGATTTCGAATTTCTTCCAGTTCTAAAATGACATTTTTTGTTGCCAAATCTTTAAAATCAATTGATCTGGCAGTATCAAGCATTAATCCTTTGGCCCCAATTAACAAACCTTGTAAGCGTGCTTTAATAGAGCCTATATAATCTTGTTTTAATCTATCATCGAATCCCTGTTCTTCTACAACTTTTTCAGTCATTTTAATCAAATCAGTTAATGTAGGAAAAGCATAAACACCATCTGCGAACGGGTTTTCGTATAACTTGTTTTTTGAAGTAGCTATATTCCAGCCTTTCACCTCGTAACATTGATATATCGCAGCTTCGATCAACTGTGGTATAGCTGCTTCCATATCGAAAGCAGACTCAATGCTCGCTTTAATCATATCTACACGAGAGGTAATATTTTCATGTGGGAAGAATTCAAATGGGTTTAATCTAAAGGGCGCCACACTATCATTGCCAAGTGTGAATATAAGAATTTCTTTATTTTTTTTGGTGAGAACTCGATACTCTGTTTTAGCGGGTTCAATGACTAAAAATGGCATTTTAGATGACTCTAATAAGCGCTGACATGTAGTTGTTTTACCACTGCCAGTCACTCCTGCGATGAAGGTATGTTTATCTAGATCATTCTTATCAATGTGAACATCAATCGTTAATGGCAACCCACTTTTCACTAGGCTACCTAAAAATAGTTTATTCTCTTCGGCAGTCTTTTGGTTCACATTCAGACCAAATT
The DNA here is from genome assembly GCF_014163675.1 of Pseudoalteromonas sp. SR44-5. Classification (NCBI taxonomy): domain Bacteria; kingdom Pseudomonadati; phylum Pseudomonadota; class Gammaproteobacteria; order Alteromonadales; family Pseudoalteromonadaceae; genus Pseudoalteromonas; species Pseudoalteromonas sp. SR44-5. Next base: position 72,893 of record NZ_JACJDT010000004.1, on the reverse strand, counting down.
CCACCTCTTCTTTAAGAGTTAAACCTACTACCTCTTTTTGAGGTAAACCAGCTACTACGCTTAACTCGTTGGTAGAAAGCCAACTCCCTAACATACCGTCAAATGGGCTTTTTGAAAGCAAAAGATTAAGTTGTTTATCACTACTTTCTGTCGATTCAATCTGTTTTTTACCCGTGTTTTTCAACTTAGGAAACTGAAAGTTTTGAATGGACTGTATCTCTTGTGCATCTGATACTTCTTTAAATGTTAATGGTGACTTATTTATTTCCCCACCAGCAAACAAAGCACGAGCGGTATTACCGAGTTTTAAAACCGCACCTTTGGAGCTTGAGAAGAGGTAAATATTAGCAAGGTATAAACCTTTATTTTTACCATACTGAACTCTTTTTAATAGCACTTCATCAATATAAGTTAGCCACTCTTGAACATTTTTATCGCTAAACTCGCGTGTACTACTGTTTGAGTTACCCGTTTGCTCAGAGGAATTAGTGCCTATATTATTGCCGGTGGCATTGGAGATAGATGTCCCTTTAGTTTTAGCCTCAGAGCGTCCTGATGAAGTGCCTTCTGTGCGGCTTTTGCTAGATCCTTTATTACTGCCACTGCTTGAACCACTACTGCTTGTACCTTCACTTGTTCCTTTAGTGATACTATCACTGTTTCCTGTATTGGTAGTGATATTCAAGCTATCACTAGTGCCCGTTGTTTTAGAACTGTTAGTTCCTTCGCTTTTCCCCGTCGTTTGCGACTTGTTTTCTCCCGTTTGGATGCTCTGTTTTGAGAGAGGAGCTAACTTATCGTAAATAGTATGTAACTGGTTTTCAATGGTTATTATTTCGGGTAGCGATAAAGGATCTGCCACTATCGCTAAACAGAACTCGTCGCCACTCATCACATCAACTAAACGATCAACGCCCTGAAACTCTTCATTATCCTCATTAACACTAGGTACTCCTTCGAGTTTGCCAACATTTTTGAAATTAGTTAATGCCTCTTTCACCGCCATACGCTGTTTTTTATCCAGTTTTTCAACAACACTGCCCCTAAAGTTACCCTCTAAGGCAGGTTTTAAAATAGCCTGGCCGATATCATCAACATCGAGTGCTAACGCTTTGTTATACTGCTTATCTTTTGCGATACCAAAATAAAATGAAATACCATTTTTATCGCCGATTAACAGATAAACAAATATGATTCCTTCAATACTTAATGAGTTTAAAACATTTTCAAAAGCCTCTTTTCGAGGAGAGTCATCATCAAAAGTAAGCTCTTTAATATGGTAAAGAGAAAATTCATAATTAGATAACAGCTCTGTTTTTTGAAGTGCTGATGACATAACAGTTTGTGAATCAATGTTTTTTAGTTGTTCAATCAATGACTTTTTCATGCTTTATCTTATTTCGAATCCAAAGGTTTTAACAATTAGCGTTTATAACGCTAAATCCATTACCGCATCTTCAGCTTGCTCTAAACTCAGCTTTGCATCTGAGTTTTGATAAGCGATAACAAGAGCATCACTATGTTTATCTAATTGATTAATAGGCAGTGTTTTAGCAATGTAGTGTTCAAAATCATCAAGATTTAAACCACTATTTCCGTAAGCGTTTACTACTTCTACAATTAAACTTGCATTTAAACCAAACACACTAACCGTTTTTATAAAAGGCAAAGTTAATTCTGTACCAAGTGTTTCACTGGTGCCCTTGAGAAGTAGCGATGTACCAATTATTTGGCGCGCCATAACATCCTCAGGCTCTTCACTTAATGACGTTTTATCAACTTTCACTTCATCACGAAGATAATCGATATAATCATTAAACTTATCAAAGTCCTCTGGTTTTTTGTCTGTACTCATTGCTTTAGCACCTAGGTCTTCAGCGCGCTCACTAGGACTAATAATATTTAAAATAGTCGCAACAGTTTCCACTGTTTTTATTATTTGTGGTAAGTGTTTACCTGCCGTTTCTAATAACATTGGCGCATGTTTGACAATTGTAGGGCCAATGGTGGCAGCGATATTTGTTATCGTTGTCAAAAGAGAAGGGGTTGTTGCAATAATAGGTAACATAATAACTCCTTAATAATTTACATTAGTTCGATTAATTGAATTTCATTTAAATAGTCGTCGTTAGCAATGGCATCTTCATACGCGACCACATATTCAATTTGAGTTGGTGAAATAACACGAAGGTAAACCATTGCATCGTCATCTGTCACATCAAGCTTTTTGCCAACCTTTTTGACTGCACTGTCATTGATAGACATTTTTCCGGTACTTGCTCTAGGCTGTTCGGTGTAAAAAACCTCAAATTTAGCAACACTCGCATCGATAAACTCAAACCATTGATTGAATTTTATCTCTCTATCAACAATCGCTTTAAATTGATTTTTGCGACTTTCACCCAAGTAATACTTAAAACGAATTTCATCTTCAGTAATGTTATGATCAATAACCTTAATCCTTCCGCCCTCGCGAGACTCTATTAGACCAAACGCCACCCCAGTTTTTCCCGTTGGTTTTTCAACATCATCTATCTCTGCACCAAGCGGAGCATACAGTTCAAAACGACTATTTTCATCTGCTGCATGCTGCATTTCTTCATGTTGTAAAGTGATTTGTTTATCAAAAATCTCTCTCACAAAATGAGATTTACTGGAGTTACCCGCCAAGAAAATTTTAATGCTATCAATATCTTGCAAAGGCAGTTTACTATGACTAAATGCGAGACGCAGAGCATTAAAAAAGTTGACCACACCGCGTTCAATACGCTCATATAAAATTGTATTTAGTTCATCTTCACTAACATCAAGCTCAAAAGCCGTATGCACCACTGAATTTACATCGGTTAAATTAATAGACAATGAGCCTTGTGACAGGTCTAGGCATGTTTCTGACTCCCCTTGCCAAAATGGACGTAACATTTCACATAGCGTTTTAGTATTTATCTTGGCTTCTTGAGAGGTACTCAATAACTGTTCACTCCCTGCAAAAAAATCTTTTTCTGGGTGTTTTTCAAACTGAATTCCTTTAGCAAGTAACGCGGTTTGATTTTTTTTAAATATTTCAAAAGCAAGCAGTTCAAGTAGGTTTTCCCCACCTAAGAATCTATCACCGCCGGCACCAAAGTGTTCAATCACATAATCGAAACGGCGCTCTTTCTTACCATTGGCCTCTCTGAAAATACCAAAGTCAAAATCAGTGGTACCGCCACCAAAATCAAACACACTGTAAAATACACGTTCATCATCACAGGGATCAAAATCAAAGGCCAGAAGTGCAACTAATGCATAAGCGGCAGGCTCACTGGCTCCCTTAGTAACGGTTAATTGGTCTAATTGTTCTTCACCCAATTCAGCCGGCAATGACTTTTGTATGCCTTTTTCAAAGCTTTCAATAATTTTGTCACGAATAGGCATCTCGTAGGTAACAGGAAAAGAGAGAATATAATCAAGGTAGATACCATTATTTTGATTATTAATGTACAAGCCAAGATAATAGGCATAAATTTCAATGGGGTTAAAATCATTCTCACCAATCTCTAAAAAAGCAGGTAGGTCAATAACTTTTCCCTCTTTCCCAACAATTTTGAGTTTTCTATTTTTGTCACCCGCCCACTGCTTTATCTCACCTAAGAAGGTATTAAAATGACTGGAATCACAACCATGCATCGCATTTTGTGCCGTATGTGAAATGGTCAAATCTTGCCAGCGAGTATAAGGTTTATTATCTTTAGCTTGGTAGTCATGAATAAACTGTTCAAGATCATTAAATTCCATAATAGTCGGGTTTTCATAGTGATACGCTTTTATATCTTTTCGTAAGTCTCCAGTACCAACCCGCATAGGGTGAATATTCACATTGTCTTTTTGGTACACCACAACCGTACTTTTTGTGCCAAAGTCGATTGCTACTACCCCATCGTTAATACTCGATTTTGGGTCGCGAGCAACCATAGGAATTGGTAAATGAATACTTTGCTCATGCGTATTTTCCAACTCATCAGTCCATAAAGACCAGTGACCAAGATCTGTATCTTCCAGCATTTTTGAATGATAAGGCGCTATATCAGCACGAATGTAGTCTTCCAGCAGTAAAGTGCTGGTAATCTTTTGGGTAATTAACTGATTTAAGATCTCAGTCTTATCTTCCAATCCTTTAATTGCAGCTTTATTTTTGTAATTCAATGCAACAACTAACGCTTTATATAGCTCATTGTCTTTAATTTTTTCAGGTACAAAACCACTGTAGATGGCATTAATAAATAACCCTTTATTGCCGAGCTCAGATATGTCGAGTTGAGGTGAATACGGCAGACAGTATCCATAAGTAGTATTTGCCATCTGATGTCTTGCGCAATTAAAAGCTTGAGCTTTACCTTTTAAATTATACAAATAAGAATCTGTTAAAAAGAAATGTCCATCACAAATATCAAATGGTGCTGTTGATAAGTTTGTTAATTGTCTAAGTGTATTACGGTCAGGAATACCCCATTCATTAAACTCATCTTGTAAAACTGAGTTTATAATTTCGATTATATCGTCATTAAGCGTACCTGATTCAAACGCTTTATCATCCATAGAAGTTACGGTAATACCAGAATATATGTCGCTCTTCGGCTTATTATCATTTTTAAAAGAGTTAATTTTATCTATAGATAACATCCAAAATCCTTTGGCATGTTTATCAAAGTAAATTTCACCTTCGAAACTCACCCATCGAGCGGCATTAAATTCACTTTTCACATCATTAAAGCAATGATTAAGTGCGTTAACTAATGGTGTACTTTGACTTGTAACTGTTAAATCATTGACAAAAGAAACTATCTCTCTTTGAATTGTTTCATCTAAACCTATAACCATCTTATCAAAGCAAGCGTCAATACCAAATTGTTGCGCTTCTTTATTCGATAAATTCCATTGCGTTATTCTTTCTGTATCCATAATTCTTCCAGTCTAGCTTTTATGCTGTATTAGCTTGTTAAAGTAGTTTAAATTGAGTACCTTTTAAGGCCTAACATCTAACTAACTCTTTAATCATACTCTTATTTCTTTCGACATTTCATTTCACAAGCTTGTGGAAACTTAATTAAGTTAGTTTTAGAATTTGGTGAATCCTCCACGCGTTGCTTTTCATTAATAAGCGATTGCCAATAACTCAATAACCGCTCTATGGGTATAAACTTCTCTTTACGACCAGTTACTTTATTAGTAATTCGTTTAGGCTGAGTATTTAAGTAAACCGCAAGTTCAATAGCAAGCTTATTCGGTAGTTCATAAAACCCCTCTTCCTCTAGTGTTTGGGTAACCCACATTGCAGCGTCGCTAATATGGCCGCTTATGCTTAAATCGGTATTTTTAACGCAGTGCGGGGGAAATTCTATGTTTGATAAGTCACTTAGTAACACGGCAATATCGCTGCGTGGAATAAGCTGATATACCTCAAGCGTTTGTGCCATTATTAATTGCCATTCATACGCTAAGCTCTGAGTTAATTCCTCTTGTGTTAGCTTTAAACTAACCGGTATAAAAAACGTAAAACGGCTATTCGCTTCACAAACAATGATTGTTTTTTCACGAGATTTATAGCTGTTATCAATTATCTGTAATTGCCAGTTAAAACAATTACTATCGCTTATGAGTGTATTTACCCCAGCTTGTTTACCTGGCTCATGTGGTAAGCGAGATAAATCGGCCTTTAGGTATTTATTAAGCGCGTTTGAGGCGCAAAACTGGATTTTCATAAATTTATCAATTTTAAAAATAAGTATTTCATTTACTGTTCGTTAATAGAACTAGTCTTCGTTCTAAACCAGAAATAGTAAATAAATAAAGAAACTAGAAAGGCATTTGTACCGTAGAATTTAGCAAATAACCAGGTAGCATCCCATTCAAGATCCAAAACTACTACCAAAAATAATCTAAAAATTAAAGTGAAGCATATATAAATAGCACCCCATTTAATTAAGAATTTAAAAAGTTTACCTTTTCGGTTTTCATAGGACGCCTCATCACTTGAAAAAAACCGTAACAGCCCAAGAATCAAACCTAAACTAAATAAACCAATACCTAAACTTATAAAAGTCGTAAAATTTTTCAGCTCATAGAAACCAATTTCACCATTGGCACCAAACTTCATGTAAAGCATATAAGCTATAAATGCGATTATAAGAATACTATTTAATGTCCTCATGTTCTTAGACATCAGCTTAAAACCGACATAAATAACAAACAATGCTATTGCTAACCCCATAAAAAATTCCTTTTAATGTATTAATATAGCTGAAGATCTAAACCATAAAATAGCTAATTTACTTTAACTATTACATCTAATTCTTAGCGATTTTTGCTTAGATTGGTTAAAAATAAGTTTGTGCCGTTGCTTTCAAAACGCTTATTTCAAACCAGATAAAAATAGCCATGGTGTGGCGGTTTTTCTTGCTGGTGCAAAGTCTTCACCCATTGCTACAAAGTGCTCAAATACAATATCTACGGGCTTTCGTACTTTATTAAACAACTGCAACTGTGAAGGTTTAATGTTTTTACTCAGTTCAATTTTAAGCTCACTACATAACTCGTTTACAAGCTCGTTTAACTCTATTTCAGAGGTGAGATTATTTAGTGCGTATATTAAATAATCCTTCTTTTTGGTTAACACATCTCTAAAGGTATGTGATGCGCCTAAGCAATTATTATTTTTACGATGAAAACCCCGATAGGTGTTTGAGCCTAAACTTTTTAACACCAACTTATCATAGCTAAGTAATGGCGTGGGTGTTAAAAACACCGTATCGCCCACTTCGTTCATGCGTTTTACTTGTGCCTGCATTTTTTATTTATCCTTTCCATGCTAAATAAGCGGTTTGTTTTAAATGCTTGGTCTCATTTTTGTTTTTATTTAATTTACGTTCGGTCATTTAACATCCTTGTTCTTATTTTTATAAATAGCGTTATAGCTGGCCTGCAAAGGCTTTTTGGCTTAGTGAGTTAAATTCTTGCTCACTCAATCCATCACTTGCTTTGACCTTATTCAAAATAGCCCTTACAGAAATATATACTTCTTTGAACTTTTCTTGAGTATTTATATCAGGTAAAGGAACTTTTACATCTTTGATTTTCGCTAATGTGAGCCTTGTAATAGCTGCGCCTGCCATATTCGCAGTTAAAACTAATTTTGTTCTTGGATGATTCAAAAACATACATAAAAACTCTGAGTTAACTAATTCAAAATTTGGCTTTAAGAGAGCCAAACTGGAAAGCATACTGAACTCAAAGTCATATTCATTTATTGCTGCAAGGCCCGTCGTTGCACCATCTTTAATATAGAGAACATCATTTTTTTCAGGGTTGCACCTAGAGAATATTTTTTTATGTTCTTCTTCCGACACGTACCAAGGTTTAGCATGAAACTCTAACCCTGTTTTCTTCAAATGTTTTGCTGTTACGTAAGGGAAGCCTTTTTCAACTATAGGTGGTGAGTGATGAGTGCCATCTGTAATTTTTCGGCACAAAGAGGCGAGAGATCTCAATTCCCACCCCTTCGGATTTGTAACAGGATCGCCGAACATATCTAGGAATACGCTGCGGAGGAAGTCGTCGGCGAGTTTGATGGCTTGTTGGCGTTTGCGGCGGATGGTGTCAGCTTTATTTAAAATCGCGGCGATTCGTTTTTGCTCGTGTAGTGGCGGTAGTGGGATTTCAAACTCTGAAAAATTGCTCTTATTTACGATAGGCATTGTTGTAGAGCTTGAGCGATTCAACAATAAAGGCTTGATAGTTAAACAAAAGTAATAGCCATATTTAGGATAAACCTGCAATTCATCAAAAATTAAACTATTGATTTGTTGATTTGAAATTACATCGCGCTCAGCTATTCCTACTTTCCCTATAGTTGCACCAATACAACACACCATTACTGAACCTTTGGGTAAGAGCCTACCTGACTTAGCACCTTTCTCTGTAACGGTTACTTTCGCATTCGATATCAGGGCGTTAGAGCCTAAATCTCCTGGTGTCACAAAAGGCACTGTACCGTTATAGTTACCATCAACTTTTTTTGGAGTCGAGCCAGTAACAATTTGAGCAACATCCTTAAATTTAGCTAAAGGCCAACTCACAGCATACCCTCCAGCTCTTTTAAATCAGCCAGTATTTCATTTTCTAAGCTCACTAATTTACCTAAAATCTCTTTTGGCGGATCGTAGCTTTCTTCTTCGTACACCACTTTTTTGTAGCGGTTGATTGAAAGGTCGTATTTATTGCTGGCTATGTCATCTTTACTTACCCAAAAGGCCTTTTGAGTTTTATCATTGCTATCGCTTGTTGCCTGAGCTTTATCGCGCGCTTTAAATTCGCTGATTAAGCTTGGTAAATCGTTTGCTTTTATTGGCGTGCGTTTGTCATCCAAGCTAAAACCGTCGGCTTGTACGTCATAAAACCATACATGGTCGGTGCTGCCACCTTTGGTAAAAATTAATATAGCGGTTGATACACCGGCGTAGGGTTTAAACACGCCACTTGGTAGTGAAATTACCGCTTCTAGCTGGTTGTTATCCACCAGCATTTGGCGCAGTTGTACGTGCGCTTTTGATGAGCCAAATAATACGCCGTCGGGCACGATAGTCGCAGATTGCCCGCCTACTTTTAACATGCGCTCAATAAGGGCAACAAATAGCAGCTCGGTTTTTTTAGTTTTTACTTTACGTAATAACTCGGGGCATACGTCTTCTTCGTCTAGGCTGCCTTTAAATGGCGGGTTGGCGAGTATTATGTCGTACCCTTCTTTGGCTTTTTGCGGGTAATGCTCTTTAAAGTTTTGGCTTAGGGTATCTTGATAATGAATGCCCGGTTGTTTAATACCGTGCATTACTAGGTTCATAGCGGCTACGCGTAGCATGGTGGCGTCAAAATCAAAGCCGTTGAACATGTCAGCATCTATGTGGCTGCGCTGCTCTGGGGTTATTAAATCGCCTGAGTAAAGTAAGTTTTCAAGCGGTTTGCCGCTATCATCACATTGTACGTTGCCATCTACATCAAACACAGGTTCGCGGTCGATGCCCTCGGCTGAGGTGTATTTTTGTAATAGGTATTCGTAACTTACCGACAAAAAGCCACCAGTGCCGGTTGATGGGTCGCATATTTGGCTGGTTACATCTGGATCCATCATTTCGACCATGGCGCGTATAATATGGCGCGGCGTTCTAAATTGGCCGTTAATACCTGCGGTGGTGAGTTTGCTAAGCAAGTATTCGTATAAATCGCCTTTGGTGTCTGAGTTTTCCAGCGGGAGATCGTTGACCATTTCAACGGCTTTTACCAATAAGCTTTGCTTTTGAATCATCAATTGCGCGTCTTTCATAAACTCGTTAAATACCGCGCCTTCTGGCGATACGTCGCCTGAGGTTTTTGAAAAGTACGGAAACAGCTCATCTTTAACTAGTTTGTATAACTCTTCTGCGCCTAAATGGCGCAGGTTTTGCCAACGAATGTGTTGTTCGGCGTCGTTAAAGCGGCGGTTAAATGGCTGCTTAGTGCGTGCGCTGCGTTTTTCGTCGGCTTGCTCGTTCATGTCGAGCATACGGGCGTACATTAAAAAAGTAATTTGCTCTACTACGGTTAGCGGGTTAGTGATGCCGCCTGTCCAAAATTCTTCCCATAGTTTGTCGATTTTACTTTTTAAAGGTCCGGTTATCATAGTTTTCCTAGTGTGAGCGGTTTATTGCGCTCATTGTGTTAATTAATTTTTTATATGGCATTGTTGAATGATGCTCTGGCTTATCCAACATCGTCGGATGGCGCTTTGGCTTATCCGACCTGCGTTTTATGCTATTTAAGTTTGGCTTAATAAATTTTCGATTAAGCGAATAATGGTGTCTTTTTCTTTTGGGTTTGACTCTGCCACTAGCAAGGTAATGGCCGCTAACCCTGTGTCGTTTATTACGGGTTGGTAATGCTCATTTAGCAGCCGTTGATTACGATTTAAAAAATCGACAAACAAAAACGCTGCGGTGCGTTTATTGCCATCACTAAATGGGTGGTTTTTTACAACAAAATATAATAAATGAGCCGCCTTACTTTCTATGCTTGGGTAGGCAGGCTCACCAAATACACTTTGATCTAACGCGCCCCAAATTGCATTTAGGCCGTTGTTACGCTCTTGTGCAAATAACTTGGTGGCTTCACCTTTGATTATAAGGTTTTGCTTAAGCTGATCAATCGCGATTTTTACATCATTAAGTGGTGTAAGTGCGCCGCCTAACTCCCCTTTTGGTGAATTAAGCAGTCCTTCATCATACTGTTGTAGCCATAAGAAGGTTTGCGTGTAACTGGCAATTATATCTACAAGCCCTGCTCCAAACTCACTGTTTTGTGGCAAAACAGCAATACGTTTAACGAGTTGTAATGCGTTATTAAGCTCTGTTGCGTTTTGCGCTAGTCGCTCTTGGTTTAAGGTGTAGCCTTTTAATAAGTGCTGCTTTAACGTTTTAGTCGCCCATTGGCGAAAGCGCACCCCATTTTTAGATTTAACGCGATAGCCCACTGATATAATAACGTCGAGATTATAATGGCTTACAGTATAACTTTTACCATCTGAGGCAGTTGTCCGGAAATTCCGGACAACTGCCTCTTCTATTAACTCTTCATCTTTAAAAATATTACGAATATGTTCAGACACTGTACGTTTGTTTTTATCAAACAATACTGCCATATCTGCTTGAGTAAGCCATACTGACTCGTTCTTTAATGAAACTGATAATTGTAAGGCACCATCATCAGATTGAAACACTTCTACTTGATTGACCATTTACAGCCTCACCTCTTTTTCAACAGATTGATTTTTATCACCCAATTCTACATCAAACTGCTTAATAAATTGTTCGATTACGTCGGCTTGTTGCTGGCTAAATATGCCGTCTAGCCCCATGTCGTGTATTTGGGTAAAAGGTGCATCGTAAAGCTGGGCTATTTCGATAGAGCCGTGGCGAATTAAATGGTTTTTTAGCATACCAATAAAGCGCTGTTGTTTAGAGTTTACGTGAGTATGTATTTGCTGCACAAAGGTAGTGAAACTTTGTTCTATGGCGTTTTTATCCATGCCGACTATGGTACGCAATATTTTGTCGAGCGTCGCGGTTGATTCGGGAAAAAACTCTTTTAATGTATTTAAATCTACACTTGGGTTTTGCGTATGCACTAACGAGCTTAATTGCGCTAAGTCAGCTTCGGTTACTGGTTCGCCACTGCGAATTTTTTTCAGTACGCTGTCGGTTTCAAATAACGGGGTAAGTGTTTTTTCAACCTCTTGGCGGTATATTTGATAATCAATAGAGACTATTTTTGTCAGCCTGTCGGCTTCGTGTATTTGGTTGGTGTCTTCGGTTATATCAAGTATAAAAGCAGTGGGTGGCGGTGCTATATCTTTAGTACGCAGGTGTATAATACTGCGTAAATTAATGCGGCTTTGCTCAAGCGCTACATGGGTTAAATACTGCCAATATTGCTCTGTTTGTATTTCTGCTATTGCAGGTGCTTTGCTACGCACTTCGTTTAAGTGCATTTGTAGCGACTCAACCTTGTTCATTACACTTTGTTTAGCTAAATCAATTTGGTTTGCATCAGTAAGTAACAGCGTTTGAATAGTGGTTAGCTCAGAATCAAATTTATACGCTTCACTTTGCCCCATGATGTTACGCCACTGCATAAGCGGCGCTACTTTTTCGAGTAAGTCGCTGGCTGTGTTGGGCGCAAATTGATTAAGGCGTTTTAGATCTTTATAGGTTTCGACCACTTGCCAGTTCTCGCGTACTGATATTGATTCCATTGGCAGTAAACAAATATCGCCGTGAATTAATTTAATTGTTTGGTCAAACACATCCATATTGGCTTTTTTAAGGGCGGTTTGGGCAAGGGTTACCCGCGCTTCAAATAGTTTTTGCAGTAGAGATTTAGCTTGTTTTACGTCTTCTTCTTCTGGGTTTTCGTCAAAGTATTCAAAGTTAGCCCAGTGGTCGAATATTAAAAAGTGGGTTTTGTGCTTGCCTGGGCCATATAAGTTTTCGCATAAGCGTGTGCCACGGCCAATCATTTGCCAAAATTTTACTTTTGATTTTATGGGTTTTGCAAATACAAGGTTTACACATTCAGGTACGTCTATGCCGGTGTCGAGCATATCGACCGATACGGCAATGCGTACGCTGTTTTCGTCGCTTGATTTAAAGTCGTCTATTAGCTCTTCGGCGCGTTCGTACTTTGAGTGAATTACGCGGCAAAAATTAGCACCATGCTGCGGGTAAAGTTCACTAAATAACTGCGCCATTAATTCGGCGTGGGCTATGTTACGGGCAAATATAATAGTTTTACCAGGTAGCTGGCCGTCTTTATCGCGCAGGCATTTTTCCATTAAGTTGCGTAGTATTAGCCTGTTGGTGTCTTTATTTTTAATGGCTTCGTCTATTTGTTTTGCGTCAAAGTCGAGCTCGTTAGGATCAATCCCTTGCTCTTCTAGTTGGGCTATTTGTTCATCGGTTAGGTTGTCTTTTTTAATGCCTTCACGTAAAAACTGTGTGGTGTAACTTACAATTTTATAGGGGACTAAGTTGCCTTGCTCTATGGCGTCTTCAAGTGGGTAATTGGCTGTTGGCATTTTGTAATCACAGCTAAACAAATCACAGGTTGAGCGCGATACCATTTCTACCGGCGTGGCGGTTAAGCCCACTTCTAGCGCGTCAAAGTATTTAAAAATATCGCCATAAATATTGTAAATTGAGCGGTGCGATTCATCAGCCACGATCAGGTCAAAGTAGCCTACGTCGTACTTGTTCATTATGCGCAGCATGCCTGGGTAAGTCGCAATAAATACGCGCGCACTCGCTGCGGTATTTTTAGCGCTTTTTCCTACAATGTGTACTGGCTCTTTAGTGTGTTCGGTAAAGGCATTACCCGCTTGTTTACGTAGCTCTTTTCGGTCACATAAAAACAGTACGCGCTTTGCCCAACCCGCATCAAGTAAACGCTTAGCAAGCGCAATAGATACGCGTGTTTTACCTGTGCCGGTTGCTTGCACAATAAGCGCTTTGCGGTGTTTGTCGCTAAAGCGCTCACAAACACGGGTTATGGTTTCCATTTGATACAAACGCCCTGCTACTGCGGTATCTATTGGCGTGGTGTTTAGATCTTTTTTCAGCGTGCGCTGCTTTATTAAGTACTGCAGGGAATCTTTTGAATAGTAACCGTATAATCCACGGCTATTATAGCCTTGCGCATCATCTAGGATTTTTATATCCCAGCCGTTTGAATAAAAAATAACAGGGCGTTGACCAAATTGTTTTTCGAGCGCGTTGGCATAAAGCGTTGCTTGCTCACGGCCTTTTTCGATGTTTTCACGGGCGCGTTTGGCTTCTATTACAGCAAGTGGCTTTCCGTCGTCATCCCATAAAACGTAATCTATGTAGCCAGTGCCTGTTGGCGTTGGTTGCTCATTTACCTTTACTTCTTTGCCGACTTCATCGGTAGAAACATCATCAAGTGCAACATGCCACCCTGCTGCGCGTAAGTCTAAATCGATAATTCGTTTGCGGGTTTCGTCTTCATTAAAGTTAAAGCTAGATGTAATTGCACTATTATTTGTTTGCAATTCAGTGAGTTTATTTTGATCAATAACACTTTTAAGTTTGGCCGCTTCTTTTTGAGCCAATTGCTGCGCTTGCTGAGCGGCTTCTAATTCATTTAACGCTTGTTTTAAGCGAAGTTTATTTTCTTCTAGCTGTTTTGATAGTTGCTTATTTTGTTTTGCAAAAGCGGCATCTGTTTGGTTAGTTAATTGAGTAAGTTCGGGTGCAGTGAATTCTGGTAAGTCTTTTTGATCGCCATTGGCAAAAGCCATATAAAGATAACAAGAAATAAAGTAAGTTTCTTTTAAAATCCATACCGCTTCTTGCTGACTTACTTTGCCTTCGTGCGCTGCTCTGTTACCGCTTTTACGTATAGCATGCAGTTTATCTTGTATTTGTTGTGGTACTGCTGATTTAAAGTTGTCAGCAATGAGTTTATCTTGAAAAGTCGAATTAGGGTTGGCAGGTAAACAGAGCTCTTTATAAATGAAGCCTACGACTTTTTCGGCAAAGCAACGTAATTTAACCAATGAGCTTTGCGGATCGGTAATCGCATACTCCTCTGCAAAAGCGGCTAACTGGTGTAGTTCTGGCCATTGTTGCTTAATGTGTTCAAAGTTCATTGATTGCTTCATTCTTCGTTACTTCCTTATAAACTAATTTACCAAACTTATTTATTTTTATGCATTTGCAAGCTTGTGAAGTTTAAGCCGTTATATTTATTTTTATGTTATGTGTTACTGCACTTAACCAGTAGCTTGTTTCAAAACTTTGGTTATTAGAGTCAATCGCTATTTTTTTAGCAAGCTCGTTGGGTAACAAATTTTTTATTTTATTGTTTATCCGGCTGCGTGTTTGCTGTACAAACGTTTTTTCCATTACTTTTAAATTACTGTGTAAACCATCTCTAAAGTCTTCTGGTTCTACGCCAAACGTATCACGGAATATACGTAAATCACTGCTATTTTGCTGTAAATGCGTTAGATACTCTTTGCTGTACCTCAATGTTTCTTCAAAGTTACGGTCAACAATTAAGCCAGTTTTTCCACTTTGACTATATTTGTTTAACCATAAATAAAAGGCGCATTCTTTGGCGGTAAGTTTAATTTCTACCCCTGCAAAGGTAAGTGTTTTTGCCTTAGCATTTACTTCAAGAGCTAAATCTTTTTTATGTGCTGAGTTTAAACTTGCTACTGTTTGGCTAAACGAGGCACTTTGCATATTCGTAATGAGGGTTTCGTCGATTGATTGGCGCATACGTACAAATGGTATTTCGGCAAGTGTAACTTGGGCATTTTTACAGTTAACTTGTTTGCCATTTTTACCGTCGATCATGTGGTTGTATGGTGTTGGGTAGTAAAAGTCTCTTACAAATTCAAACTCGTCGTTTACAAATACGTGGCTGAGTGAATCTTGCTCGCCCCCTAATAATGACATTGCATAACCTAAATAAAACGCCATGGTTTTCCGCCCACCCGCGATTGAGGCATGAATACTAATGTTATTTTTATTAGTAAGCTCAAATACTTTACGGGTAATAAAATCAGCCATATAAGTTTGTTCTATTTCAGATTTTGCATCATCAATAGGTTGGCCTTTGTTGTCTTCTATTAGCCATATATTTTCATCGGGAAGTTTAATATTGGGAAGTTGGTAGTCTGCTATTAATTTAGCTAAGTGACCTTGCTTAAATAGTCCATCAGTAAGCATAGCCTTTGTGCTTTTTGTAGTTATAACAAAAATCTCTTCGGGTATCGGCTTACCCTGCTGATGAAGAGCGTAAAGCGTCTCAGTTAATACTTGAGGGCTTGCACCAGTAACTATTAGTAGGATATGTTTCATCAAGAATCCTTTTGTTGAATATTTAGCATCATAGCCAAATTTGTAACTGAATGGAACTTGTTTGAGTTCAATGAATTAAGTTACTAGATAAAGGGGGGCGTATTGATATATAAAATTAGAAGCTTTATTGATAAGCACAAAAAAGGACGCCATGAGGCGTCCTAATATAGAATAATGGCGGGGAGGGAGGGATTCGAACCCTCGTTAGGGATTAACCTAAACACACTTTCCAGGCGTGCGCCTTCAGCCACTCAGCCACCTCACCGCAGGCGTTAATGTATAACGCGGCGTAATAGTATGAAATAGCACGCGGCGGTGCAAGGTGTTTTTCCCTTTTGCCTGTTAACTGCCTAGTAAACAAACAAAAAAGGCCGCTGATAGCAGTATCAGCGGCCTTATCTTTATAACTTGGTTTAGCGTTGGAGTGACGCTGAGAAGTCGAGCATCCGATTAAGCGACTTGAGTGCGCCTTCACGAAGGTCCATATCTACAAACACTTCTTTGCCAGTTGCATCTAATAACGCTTCCTCAATCGCTTTGAGGCCGTTCATTGCCATCCACGGGCAGTGCGCACAACTCTTACAGGTTGCGCCTTCGCCAGCCGTTGGTGCGGCAACAAATTCTTTATCAGGGCATAACTGCTGCATTTTATAAAAAATGCCGCGATCAGTGGCAACAATAAACTTTTGATTGCTCATAGTTTGTGCAGCTTTGATCAATTGACTGGTTGAACCTACTGCATCAGCTAACGCTACAATTTCTGCTGGTGATTCTGGATGAACCAAAACGCCAGCATCAGGGTACAGCGCTTTCATGTCTTTTAACGCTTTGGTTTTAAATTCGTCATGCACGATACATGCGCCATTCCACATGATCATATCAGCGCCAGTATTCTTTTGAATATAGGCACCTAAATGTTTATCTGGGCCCCAAATGATTTTTTCACCCATTTCATCTAGGTGCTCAACAATCTCAAGGGCACACGATGAGGTAACAATCCAATCAGCGCGAGCTTTAACGGCAGTTGATGTATTTGCGTATACAACTACTTTACGATCAGGGTGCTGATCACAAAACGCAGAGAACTCATCAATTGGGCAACCAATATCAAGCGAACAGGTTGCTTCTAGTGTTGGCATAACCACGGTTTTATTCGGTGTCAGTATTTTTGCTGTTTCACCCATAAAACGTACACCGGCAACGATAATCATGTCGGCATCGTGCTTAGCACCAAAGCGAGCCATTTCTAGCGAATCAGCAACACAACCACCGGTTTCTTCTGCAAGCGCTTGAATTTCAGGATCAGTATAATAATGGGCAACCAATACGGCATTTTTATCAATCAATAATTGTTTGATACGTGCTTTGTATTGCGCCTGCTCATCATTATTCAATGGAGCTGGTTTAGGAGGAAAGATATAACCTTCAGGCATAATAGTTTGAGCTAAATTCATTTCTCGACCACTTAATCTACAGTGCAATTATGGGGCGGATTATACGAGAATATAAAACTAAATAACAGTAATGGTGAGCAAAGCAATTTGATTAACGCAATTATATTTAGCTTGACGATGATTATGTAAGTATTTTTTGCTTTTTATATGAAGCGATATGAATTTACTAACTGGGAGTCAGGTAAACTGAAATTGAATAAACCAGAATGGTGGGTCATGATGGACTTGAACCATCGACCAATGGATTAAAAGTCCACTGCTCTACCAACTGAGCTAATGACCCGCTCTGATGTGCCTAAGCACGCTGCGTAGATCCGCCGATTATAACCACTCTACTATTCAACGAATAAAGAATGGTGGGTCATGATGGACTTGAACCATCGACCAATGGATTAAAAGTCCACTGCTCTACCAACTGAGCTAATGACCCGCTCTGATGTGCCTAAGCACGCTGCGTAAATCCGCCGATTATAACCACTCTACTATTTTACGAATAAAGAATGGTGGGTCATGATGGACTTGAACCATCGACCAATGGATTAAAAGTCCACTGCTCTACCAACTGAGCTAATGACCCGCTCTGATTTGCCTAAGCACGCTGCGTAAATCCGCCGATTATAAACCACCCTATTATTCAACGAACAAAGAATGGTGGGTCATGATGGACTTGAACCATCGACCAATGGATTAAAAGTCCACTGCTCTACCAACTGAGCTAATGACCCGCTCTGGTGTGCCTAAGCACGTTGCGTGAATCCGCCAATTATAACCACTCTACTATTCTACGAATAAAGAATGGTGGGTCATGATGGACTTGAACCATCGACCAATGGATTAAAAGTCCACTGCTCTACCAACTGAGCTAATGACCCGCTCTGGTGTGCCTAAGCACGGTACGTAAATCCGCCGATTATAACCACTCTACTATTCAACGAATAAAGAATGGTGGGTCATGATGGACTTGAACCATCGACCAATGGATTAAAAGTCCACTGCTCTACCAACTGAGCTAATGACCCGCTCTGA